>JANNCA010000027.1:0-6792 GCA_031386075.1 Oligoflexia bacterium | reverse complement strand
ACTTAAGCAATGGTTGTGCCAAAAACCTATCACTTGATCAATATTATGAATTTATTGTGGATTCTATTTTTTTAGTCTTATTTTACTTATACTTAGGTAATGACAGGTACAATGAATGAGAAGTCACTCGTAAGGCTGCTTTCACCATCGAGAAAAATCTTTTTCCTTCAATTTAGGAACATTCCCCTCCAAAAAAGATGATCTCAAATAGGGGGTGAAAGCAGCCTATGCCACAATTCAATCACACCCCACCATCCCGCGAGGAAACCCAAAACCAGAAGAGGCCACCTCACATCAGGTCTTTCAAAAAAAACCTTTAAAGAACTCAAAAAGGACTCCACGAAGCTTGCTTGAACACTTGCAAGAACAGGATCCCTGAGATGAAAGCTCCTCTTCACCACTTCCTGAAAAGACTCAAGGCAATCCAAATCCCCAACAGCTCGAATCACTGCTTGTTCCACTTCATAATAAGCGGTTTTACATCTAGAAAAACTAGCATGACACGAGGGACAAGACAAAAGATGTGCTTGTAGAAAGTGATGATCTCTCACAGAAATCACCTCATGATCCAAATACCTCTGTGTCCAAGGCCGACTCGGATCATAGGTAGGACAGTGGGCACTCAAGGATCGAGGAGCGACGGGATAATTTTTCATACCCACCAGACTCAAACGCGCTCTCCAGGCGACTTCTTGAAGATTTTCCGAATTCATTTGAAGGATTCGACCCAACTTACAGTAGTTCCAACGCCCTAGATGAAGAGCCACCAATATGAGTCTCTCCTCGATAGAGAGCCTAAAAAAAGGTTGAAGCAGAACTCCAAAATTTGCCCTGGAATTACTAGCCAACCCCCCAACCTTGGCGCGCTCTAAAAGAGCAGTCGAAGCCTTCTCCAGAATACGTTCAGGGGTCACACTCTGAAATGACGCAGCAGCTAACGTCTCCAGAGCAAAGCGGACAGAATCATCAGGATTAGCCCATAGAGCGCTACTGAATCTTGAAAATACGATCAAGTCTTCATCTTGAATCTTGGACTCCATCCTTATCACCCATGGTGAGTATAGCTTAAATTATATTTTTAATGTTTAATTTTATAGCTACCCCTATTTTTAGGATGAATCATCAAAACGGGGTGCACTGAAGATCTAATCACTTTCCGAGCCGTGCTCCCAAGAATGGATGCTGACCCGGATCCGCTTTGAGACGCCATCGCGATAACGGCATTATAGTGATCTGCATATAATATAATTTCGTCTTCTATACTATTTTCATTTTTTATGGCTCGTTTCGAATCACTGCCAGGTTGCCGACCTTCTAAGCGAGAACTAAAGAGGGGCTTTGCTGAAACTCCCTGTCCCCTAGCTCGGGTAGTCCATTCTTGAATTTTTTTCAATTTTTCAACTCGCTCTTCCTGAAATGCTTTCTCAAAAGTAGGATAAGCCTCAATTATCGAGCCTAGTTCGGGAGTGAGTTCATACTGAAACTTATGATAAATTATAATCCTACTCTTCAAGGTCTTTGCCAGGTCGATCACTTTCGAAAAAGCCTCTTCGGACTGACGTGAAAAATCTGTAGGAAAGAGAAAATTTTTAAAATTTAATCGATGATTCCATGAAGGATTGATTAGGAACACAGGCAGATCTGAATGAGTCACCAGCGACTCAGCAAAACTTCCCAGCACCCACCTTTTAATGCCCTTCCTAGCATGAGTCCCTACGACTAGGGTTTGAATCCCCCATTTCTTCGCATAGTGAAGGAGGCCGTCTATTCGACCCTTGGTTGTAAGTGCAGGACAATGCAAGACTTTCAAGGGTAGAAAATGAGGGTTTCCTATTTTTTTTAACACAGGAGCGAGGGCCTTTTGCCCCAGGACCTGAAGGTCAGTCACCAGACTCGGCGGAATTAGAAACGGGGCACTCGGAACCTGAACGTTCAAAATATAAACAGGCTCTACCCCCTCGTCTCGAGTCTCTTGAGTAAGCCCCTGGATCAAAGATGCAGCTGATTCTAGTAGGGTCTTTTGATGATCAAAGGGATCGACTGCCCAAATGATATTCACTCGACGCTTCGTTTCACTGCTTGCCAGGTTATTTTTCATGCAGGAAGTAAGAGCAATATTCCTGCCATAGTTCTAAAACTGAATTTATCGAATCCAACTCACTACAGAATATTTATTAAACGTAATTAAATAGATAACCAGAATTAAATACAGATTTAATTTATAAATAATTTTTACTTAAAAAACTTTATTTCAACATTTTCGTCAAATTAAAGAGTAGATTTCCTAAAAAAATAACTGATTGAATTTTTAAAAAACTTTTGGTATGTACTCGTATCTTTTCCAGCCGTCCAGTCCAGCCGCCACAAAGGAGAAACCAAATGATTCAAGTTCGAGGATATGCTGCTCTTCACGCCAATTCGCCCTTGAGCCCCATTTCGTTTTCACGAAGAGAACTAGGTGCACAAGACGTTCTGATTGACATTCAATTTTGTGGAGTCTGCCACTCCGACATCCACCAAGCACGAGACGAATGGGGAGGCTCACTTTTCCCGATGGTTCCAGGTCACGAAATCACAGGCACGGTCAATCGAGTGGGAAGCCAAGTCAATCGATTCAAGGTGGGAGATCCTGTAGGAGTTGGCTGCATGGTTGACTCTTGTCGTCAATGCAAGCCTTGTAAAAGCGGCTTGGAACAATACTGTGAGGAAGGGATGACGGGAACCTACAACTCCCTAGAACGTGACGGCAAAACACCGACTCAAGGCGGTTATTCCAACCAAATTGTAGTTCACCAAGACTTCATCCTTCAAATCCCTAAAAACCTCCCCCTGGATGCTGCAGCGCCGCTTCTTTGTGCTGGCATCACTCTTTACTCTCCGCTGATGCACTGGAAAGCAGGTCCTGGACAGAAAGTGGCCATCATTGGCCTCGGCGGCCTGGGGCACATGGGAGTAAAAATCGCCCGTGCGTTAGGAGCAGAAGTCACCGTCTTTAGCCACTCGACAAAAAAACAAGAAGATGCAATGCGTTTTGGAGCGACTCACTTTTACGCCACTTCCGACTCCAAAACTGCTCTAGAAACGTTTCAAAAGCTCCAAAGCTCTTTCGATCTGATCATCAATACGGTTTCCTCGAGTCTCGACTGGAACGCCTATTTGAATCTCCTCAAGCTCGACTCGACCCTCGTCATCCTCGGAGCTCCTAGCACCCAGATCCCCCTTGGCCCGTTCCCATTGATTCTAGGCAGAAGGAGTCTTGCAGGGTCTCTGATTGGCGGAATCCAAGAAACTCAAGAAATGCTAAATTTCTGCGGCAAACATAACATTACTTGCGACATAGAAACCATCCCTATCCAAAAAATCAACGAAGCTTATGAACGGGTCCTCAAAAGTGACGTCCGTTATCGATTTGTCATTCAATTGAAATCTCTGACCTGACCTATGCTATCACTCTTAAAAAAATGTGGAGAACTTTACCCCCAACCTTTTTCTCTTGGAAAATGGAAACAAAATAAAGACACACTCATTTATGTGAATCGTTTTTTTTGTGATTTAGTAAAATATGAAGAGAAAGAAATTCTAAACAGAAGCTGTCACTTCCTTCAAGGGCCACTGACTGACTCACAATCCACCCTTCGCATCAAAAAAGCCATAATAGCTAGAGAGCCCATCTGCGAAGATATTTTGAATTATAAGAAAGATGGATCCCTTTTTTTGAATCGCCTTGTACTTCTCCCTATAAAAATTAAACTCGATTTTTATTATATTGGACTACAGCACGAAATGACTCAAGAAGTACTCAAACAGAACCTTAAAAAAATTCAAATAAGCCCTGCAGAAGTTGCAGACTGGGTAAAGAACCGACTCAACTCAGTCATTCTCATCTTGGACCTAGCGCGAACCCATTCAACGCCTGATGTCATTGCAAAAGTCGACTCAACCCTCAAAAAGATTTCTGATTTTGTAGCAGGCCTCAATCCATGAGGCACTCCCTTTGCTTCTCAAATAACAATGGAACGTAACCACCACGCGGCAGCTCATCGACGGATAGGCCTAATTGAGACTTTTGGCTCAGTCGCTGCTTTATCAGCTTTATTCGCAGCGATTGGTTTAGCTTCAGTCGCAACAGCTAGCGCCTATTCCCGCAAACGCCGCAACTCAACGTCCCTTGCCTCCCAGGAACAAACGCATCAACAGCCTGAAGATACTTTCACTCATCTCATGGATGCTGTCGATCAAGCCTCCTGGGAATCATTCCCCGCAAGCGATGCTCCAGGGTGGCGCCTTTAACTCGTAAGTTCTGGATCGAGACCTGTTGGTTCCGAGAACAGGGATCTACAGTCGCAACAGATCCCGATCCAGAACTTTCAATAGCCCCAAAAGAAGTCTCTTCTTTAATTCAATAAAATGTTTTACTTTTCTATTCCTATTCATTAACGTCGTCCTCCTGACAGGGACGGCTGTGTGTGTGACAGTTGATCTCCTTTTCTTCCTATTCTTATTTTGAAAGAAATTTCGTACAAACTTGGGGGTTTTATGCGATTTGCTTTTTTTTCTACGCTATTTTTGCTGAGTTTAAATCTCTATGCGGATGACTGCCGGTCACAGAAAATCTACCATCCTGACAATCCTACTTTCCTAGGATGTAATATTGATGTGGTTACGCCTTCCTATCACGTCAACAAAACCATCGATGCTTCATTGCAGTTTACTGTACTCGATTGCCTCTTATTTTGCGAAAATTGGACAGTCGTCCCCGTTACCCACCATGGGCATAACCATTTAATCCAAGTTCCTAGGTCCTTAGTCAATCGCCTCCTCGAACTCCGTAGCACCGAACCTACAGAAATCCCCCCTGAGCGGTTTATTCAAATGACTTTGAGACACATTTTCAGAGCAATCCTGGATCGTGCAAATCCGATGCAAGAGCTTTGGGAACAGCATGTGGAATCCATGACCCATCAAAAAGACAATGCTCAAATACTGAGTGCAGAACAATATCATCGAATTCTCCTCGAAGACCTATCAGAGGATGATAAAAACTCTTCGATTGAAGACCGACTCAAATGCCCCCTCTGTCTCGACCCGATTAACCAAAGCTTCCAAGATCAAAAAGAAATCGTGCAAATTCATTGCTCAGGCAACCATATTTTCTGTAAAGAATGCATAGAAAATTCCTACCATTACCAAAAAATTTGCCCCATTTGCCGAAGCGAAATTCAATCAACCGCTATTCAAGAACCTGAATCACCCAAAGAAGAAGCCGATCTTTGACTAGATTCATTTTATCAAAACAGACTCCACGAGCAATCGGAGCAAAAATAAGGTCGAGCGCATACCACGGGCGATCGACCTTCACCTGATTTCGGAACCTGATCTGAGTGAACTTGCCTGGAACTCGTCGCACTGCCATTTCAAAATTGACAGAACGCAAGTACCCAGCCATTCCTGTAGCTACAACCTCTTTTGAAAGGGTTTCGTAAACCAGTTCTCGATTTGCCTCAAGTGATAGCTTCACCTCTTCACGAATATGAACGGAATTGCCCTGTTCCACAAAATCGTGAGAAATCTCCCAAATCCAAAAAGAAATAGGACCTTGTTCAACGAAAGTAGGGCCTTTGTGGACCATTGATTCTAGGTGAATTTTTTTTATAAGCTGATCTTTCAAAAAACTGAGCCCACGTCTTTTTTCCAGTTCGTTTACCCAGCAGTCTAAAATCAAATCTCCAGAAAACGTTCCATGGTGAGACTCTGAAGGAATGGCCCAACGAGGCGAATCACATTTAAATTCAAACCCAGAGGCCATACACACTCCCTCAATGAAGAAAGGGAATAAAACGCAAAGTTTCTCGAACGCCTGGATACCCCGCATCAAACCACACCCACCAAGATAAAATCATAATTAAGTGCCCAACAAAAATAAAAAAATGACTCCACATTTCTACTCGATCTGAATCTCCTATCATATATCGGTTCCAGTGCATCCACTCGTCGATGACACTATAAAATAATGATAGGACAATGAATGAAAGTGCCGGAATTCTAACGAATACTGGCCATCGATAGCCGAGACACAAAAGGATACAGCTCGATATACCTGCAAATATAGTCAACAGGTGAACGAGCCTCTCACCCTTCTCAAGGGCACTTTTATAAGCAGTCTGATGCCCAATGGTGTCAAACGCAATTGCACCAACAAAAATAAAAGTACCCATCGGAATATTCCAAACGTAGGTCGGAAAATCAACCCCATAAGCCCACCCAGTCAACACAAATCCTCCTGTTGAAAAGAGGAGACCGATCATTAACCCTACCCAACGAAAATAATAAATCCAATCTTCACGATTAAATTCACGGATTCGCCTCGCATAAGTGAGGGTGTCTTCTAAAAAACTCACTTGAATTTTTATGGCACTCATGAATACCTCCAAACTACGTCAATCGGCACAACAGTTCGACGTTGAACCAGCCGCTTCGGGACTGTTCTCAAAAAAAGAATCATGGCTTTTAAAAGTGGAATCCAATACTTAATTTTAGAAATAATCACCCGATTTTTTTGAGAATAAACCTTTGAATCCGCAGTTAAAGAACCCAATTGCCTGAGAATCTTTTCTCCGATCGCTCGGTACACACAGGCTGCGATTGCCACAGCGAAGGCAGAGCGCCAAGGGAGGTCCACAAGACCCTGGAGACCTGATTCGTAATAGGAATCTGCCAGAGCTAGCAATTTCTGGCAGATTGACTTCATTTCATTTTGGTAGTCAGAATGGAAAAGTCGGTTTTTTGGAATAT
>JANNCA010000018.1:0-31176 GCA_031386075.1 Oligoflexia bacterium | reverse complement strand
AAACCAATGCAAGTTTGATTGCAAATGGTTGCAGATAAACCCAAACGAAAAATGGCGAAAAAAAGAGAGAAGGACCTAACTCAGGTAACCACAACCTTGCGCTATCGGGTGAAAGACGCTTCCGAGCTGAACAGACTAGATAAGCATGCTCGTTCCGTTAATTTCGTATGGAACTATTTAAATGCAACTTCATTTAAGGCAATTCGAGATTATGGCAAGTTTCTTTCTGAGTTTGATTTGCAGACACTCACTGCGGGTGCTGGAAAACGGTGATCGAGTCTACTACCTCGGACATAGTTACAAGATTTGGCTCTCACGACCGATTGACGGACGTGTGCTATCTGATTCATTCTCTCAAGACGCCCAAGGTCATTGGTACGTGAATATTGCTTGTGAGGTCTCTAAGATCGACCACAAGCACAAGATTGAAGACGTTGGCATTGACTTGGGACTTAAGACTTCGGCGGTCCTTTCAGACGGTTCAGTTATTGAGAATAAGGCCGAGTTCAGAAAGCTTGAGGAGAAGCTTGCAAAAGCTCAGAGAGCCAACAAGAAGAGACAAGCTAAAAAGATTCACTCGAAAATTAAGAATAAACGCAGAGATTTCTTGCATAAGGAGACCACAAAAATTGCCAAGAAATATCACTCAGTATTCGTGGGTGATGTTAGTGGAAAGTTTGTACAATCAGGAAATGGAAAAAGTTCAACAGACGCTTCTATCGGAGTCATCCGAGATCTTCTGAAGTATAAGACCATTAGGCATTCAGGATATTGCTTTGAGGTGAATGAGAATTCTTCCACGGTCACTTGCTCGACCTGTCACAAGAAGACAGGACCGAGTGGACTCAGTGGTCTTGGAATAAGAGGATGGATTTGCAGCGAATGTCTCAGTCGCCATGACCGAGACGTCAATGCAGCAAAGAATATTTTCTGAGTCGGGCGTGACTCGCTAAGAGCGACGAAAGTTGCTTAGGGGAATCACCGCCGCGAAAGCGGACCGAAAGGGGCCTTTAGGCCGGTGAGGACGTCAATCTTTGCTTTTTAGTTTAGATTCATTTGCAGTAATAAAAGTTTGAATTTCATCAGCCATTGCGAGTAATTTGTTCCATTGTTCCTTGTAGAGAGTGACAGGAAAACGGCCAAGACCATAAACTGAAAGCCCACCTTTCTCACTGACTTTTAGGGTAAGGCCCTTAGCAGAAGTTCTTTTGAGGGATTCGTTCTCAGCACGAAGACGCTCAAGTTCAATTTTCATATCATCGCTAGTATTTGTCATCATAAGATTACAAGTCTAACTCGGTTGTTCAATTCTGGGAAGACAAGAATTCGTAATTTGATCATTTTTTGAATGCCTGGTCCCGCAGGGGAGTCGGGATGGAAGGCATTCCTGAGATCTACAATGGACTAGACCCTGAATCCAATTTGTGAGAGGAGAGGCCTGGGAAAAAAGTTTGTGTGTCGGGGGGAGAAGAGTTGAATCAGTTTATGCGTTTTATTTTTATTTATAGTTTAATTTTTATTTATTTCTTTAAAGGAGCTTCTGTTAGGGCAGATCTCTCAGCGCAGATTGCAGACCGAGTGACTGTCGAACAGGATCTTCAGTTGATTCTACAAGAATCGAAGCTGCCAAATGGATTGATCCAACTCGGGAAGGTAACCTTTTTACCATCGGGTGGCAATCATGTTGTAGCTGATTGTTCAAAGCCTGGGGTCATGCGGTTGAATATCTATGCCGAAAAGCAGGAGTGGTCTTCTACTTTTTACTGGGGAATTCACCATTTGGGCTTTCTATTTCCACACCCGAGAATGCAGTTGAATCCAGGAGCTCAGCAGTTGATGGGCCACTGTGGACAAACCTGGGGTTGGCAACCCCGTTTTTTGCAGAGGGGGTTTCATCTTCATACGGAGCATCCAAACGAATGGGTGAAAGGATTCCTTGAAGGGGATAGGGAGATTGCAGTTGACTTTATACGCTGGTTAGCTAGAAATGAGCAGAATATTTTTGAAGTAGTTCTCCTAAGAGATATCTCTAAGGAAAATCTGTCCAGATTTTTCGACTTTCCATTTCATTTGGCCCATAATTTTGGGATTTTGAATGGAATCAGCGTAAGTATTGAGATGCAGCAACAAAAAAGTGCTCACCTGGTGGATCCTCGAGTGTTCGAAACTTTTTTTTGGCCAAAACATTCTCTTGATCAAAAACTTAAAGAAATTTTATTGAGTATTCATGAGTACGTACAGGTACATCCGATCGATTTTGATTTCATGTCGGTTGATATGGGTACGACTGAGTTTACTCATCCTTCATTTGACTCCGAACTTCAGTTGATTGAAGGGATACGAAAAAGTCTAGAACTTTATCAAAAGACTCTTTTTGTTAAGGTTCATGCATCGATGAATCAATTTGACCCAAGCTATGGACAGCTTAATTTTAATTTTCTCCCGGGACTCGCTGATCCTCGAGTAGGTGTCTTACCTCATACTCTCATGTTTTACGGGTTGAGCGATGAGAAAGCGCCCATGTATGGGAGAAAAAATTTCTCCGACATGCTCGATTTTATGGTCAAGCAAGCTCCCATTCGGCCGACCTGGTACTATCCGGAAACGAGTTACTGGGTTGGTTTAGATCAAGATATTCCCCTTTTGCTAACAGATTATCTCCTTGCAAGATCAACTGATATGGACCTTGCACAATCTGCTGGAGTTCAGGGACATCTGACCTTTACAAGTGGACAGGGGCTTGGGTATTGGCTTTTTGACTGGACAGTCACCCTTCTCTCAAGCCAGGAGTATGCCCATGACCCGCTGATCGGAATAAAACTCCTCGGAGAGTCTGAAGAGGTCTGGCAGAGAGAGGTTGATTTTCAACATCGGTTTTTTAAAAAAAACGGAATGATCTCAATGCTGGATTCGGCTAACCTGATGGACGAACTGCCTCGGCCATTTCAAGAAAAAGTCCATAGTAGGCATACTATTCCAGAGCTTTCCCGTGACCGGCGAATCCTTGAGGCAGAAATTTCACAATTGGAGGTAGCTGCTGAGGTCATTCCAGATGTTTCCGCAATACGGTTTCCAGAATTAAGGGAGCTATTGAGGGTAACCCACCTCAGGATTCATCATGCCCTGGCGATTCGTCAAGCCTTGTTTCATTTGCGGGATGATGAGAAGGAAATTTATCTCACTCAGGCGTACGAGTTTCGAAATCATGCTCTGGGCATCATGGCTGCACTAGTGATCGATTATAATCCTTATCCGAGCGCTCATGTTTTTGACGAGTTTCTGCCTAATCCAACGAGTTATGCTTTTGGTTATCTCTGGCCAGCTCGAGTTCTCCACTTTTGGGAGAGGGAGGAAAAAATGATTAGCGAGGAAAACTTTGATAGTCCATTTTTTATGAACATATTTAATCCATTTTCGATTATTTTCTAATTGAGATCAAACCAAGATTTGGGCCCATCCCTTATTTGACCACCGGAGAAGGTCGTCGGTAGCTCTCCTTACATGGGCTCATTTTCTTAAAACCATTTTTTGACTTCTATAGACACGATTCTTCTATTTGTCGAGATTTTCTTGGATTGATGGAGTATGTCTTGCGAGGTGAAATACTTAATGACAGTAGGGTGGGCATTTTGTTTTTTGTATTCAACATTTCTTCAAGCATCCAATCTTTCGGGCGAAGTGAATTTAGGTCAATTTCGAGTTCAGTGGTCGGACCAGGTTGACTCCGCCCCCTGGCTGAGAGTGAGTCATTCTGATGACCCAGAATTTACGGTTTGGCAAAGTGTTCCGGCTCAGGGTTTTGTTGAGGCCGCAGTAGGTCAAGCTCACTTTAAAATGGGTCTTGGGTCTTTTGATGTCAACGAGCGGGAGATTCGACACTATTCTCACCAAAAATTGAACGACGTTAGTGAATTTCAAGGTCGATTGATAATGGAAGGTGTTTTGAGTGATCAAATCGAAGAAGGAAGGGACTTCGATCCACAACATTCAATTGCCTATCGACTTACACTTTTTACAGAGTCAGAACAAGAATTAGCCTTTGAACTTGAGTTGGTGACTCATAAAAACGATTACTTAAATCCTGATGAATATCGAATTTTTTTGAAATACCAGTCTAATAGAGACGAGCACTTCTTTGGTTTTGGCGAACAGTTTTCATATTTTGATCTGAAGGGTAAAAAGGTTCCAATATTGGTGCAGGAACAGGGAGTCGGAAGGGGCCTTCAGCCCTTGACCTCAGTGACGAATCTTATATCAAGTTATTCTGGTGGTAATTCTACTTCTTCTTATGCTCCTGTGCCCCACTATATGACAAGTCAACGTCATTCCGTTTTTCTTGAAAATTATGAGTATTCTATTTTCGATTTAACTCATAAAGACGAGGTAAAAATAGAGTTATTTGGTAAAAAAATGAAGGGAAGAATTCTTTTTGGTCTAGACTTGTTGAGCTTGCTTTCGACCTATACAAAGTATTCTGGGAGAATGCGTCCCTTGCCTCATTGGATCGATCAAGGTGCGATTGTGGCTGTTCAGGGCGGAAATCAGACTGTCTATAATGCTTTGAATACGGTTAAAAATGCGAAAATACCTGTGAGCGCATTTTGGATTCAGGATTGGGTGGGATCTAGAAAAAATATTTTCGGTTCATTTCTTAAGTGGGCATGGAACCTAGACCGAACTCTTTATCCTGACTGGGACCGTATGGTAGGGATACTGAAGAATAACGGAATTCGGGTTCTTACCTATATTAATCCATTTTTAGATCTCCCGGATGGGGAGAGTGGGTTTTTAAATTCAGATTATGATGAGGCATTAAAACAAGGTTTTTTTGTTGAAACACCACACAGATCTCCGTTGTCTTTGAATTTTATTTTTAAAAAATCATCTTTAGTTGATTTATTTAAACCGGAGGTGCGATCTTGGATGAAGGATCTGATACGCTCGCGATTATTGAGTTCGGGAGTTTCCGGATGGATGTCTGATTTCGGCGAAGCTTACCCTATTTATTCATCTCAGGCATCAAGTGACCATCACTTTGTAGACCCGGAACAATCCCAATTAAGCGGTAACCACAATCGTTATCCTGAAGTCTGGGCTCAATTGCAGAAGGAAGTGATAGAAGAGGAAGGTTTAGGTGACGAAATCGTCTGGTTTTCGCGATCGGGTTTTACTCAAAGTCCAGGTAAAGTGAGGTTATTTTGGCTGGGTGATCAGTTGACCTCCTGGGATGGGTTCGATGGAATTAAGACGGCCCTCATTGGATTGCTTTCAAGTGGCCTTTCAGGATTTAGTTTAAACCATAGCGACATTGGAGGGTATACAGCCGCTGCTCTTAAAGTTCTTGGAGTTCCATGGGGATATCGTAGAACTCGAGAACTTTTTATGAGATGGGCAGAGATGAATGCTTTTACTGCTATGTTTCGTACTCACGAGGGGAATAATCCCCAAGTGAATCACCAGTTTAATTCAGATCCCGCGACTCTTGCTCATTTCAGGCGGTTTGCAAAAATTTTTCAAGCCTTAGGACCCTATAGAAGAGTTCTGATGGCGGAAGCCTACGATCGTGGGTATCCGCTCGTGCGACCCCTTGTTCTTCATTATCCTCAGGACTCAAAAGTCTACTCTATGACGACAGAGTTTCTTATGGGTCGGGATTTTTTAGTTGCTCCGGTGTTGGATCCGGGTGTCGCCAGACGCCAAGTTTATTTTCCTGAGGGCAACTGGATCGGGCTCTTCTCGGGCGAACGAATCGAGGCTGGAATCCAAGGAATTCAAAAACAGGTGGAAGCCCCCATTGGTAGTCCAGCGGTTTATTTTCTTGAGAACTCGGATCAAGGCCATGCTCTAGCTCAGAGGATCAAGGATGATGTTTTTAATTACTAACTGATATTTGTTATGTTAAGGGAGTTCTCGTTTCTTGGGGAGTGTGCACAAATTGAGTGTTGAGGGAGGGAAAATATGAGTTTATCGGGAATCTTCATCGTAGGATTAGCGTTCCTGTCGTTATCGTCCAGTGGATTTAGGCCAACTCAAACGGCTAGAGTCAGTTACCGAACCTCCCCGTTAGACGTTTCTCTTTCGCTTGCTGCAGCGGCAAGTAACCAAGACTCTTTAGAGTTGAATCCAATTTGGGCTGGGTTGCCTGCCAAGTATCCGGTCAAAAAAGCCAATCTGTTGGCTGATAAATGGGAAATTGAAAAAAATCAACCCATGAGACTGATGACTAAAAATTTTTTAGAGTTCGCTCAAAGTAAGCATGTCGTTATTGTTGAAGGATTTGCTAATGAAGTGTCAGGAGATAGTTCAGGTTCTCCGAGTCTTGAGACTTTTACGAATGACTTGGAGATGTCTGCCTCCGTATATAGGCCCTCTTCTAAGAATGCAATTTCAGAAAATTTACATTATCTATATTTAGAAATTATGGATACCTATGCGAGGGTTCGAAAACCCATTATTTTGGTGGGTTATAGTAAAGGGGGGGTCGAAGCCTTACATGCTGCATTAAGGTATCCCGAACTCTTGCTAGAGGGAGTGGTCGAAGAAATTGTTCTTTTCCAGTCGCCGGTTAAAGGGACTCCTTTAGTGGTTGAAAAGGAAAGCAGGTTAAATTGGGTGATTGGTGGGACTAAATTATTTTTCAAAGCCGGATTAGAGTCCATGCTGCCAGAGCAAACAGAGGACAGTCTGTCGGATTCTCTTCTAGAATTTGAGAACCGTCTTGATGACAAGTTCGGTTCTCAGGGGCCCGCAGAATTAGAGGCAAAGAGGGCTGAGATTTCTGATAAAATTTATTATGTAAGGGCCTACCAGGATAAGCACCAATTAGACCTTAAACTCAAGTTTCTGTTAAGAATTTTAGGAAGTAATTTGGATCATCATGGACCCAATGATGGAGTCGTACTTACAGAGGATCAAATGACCGACAAAATTGGCAGAGATGCAGGAATTATTAAGGCAGATCATCTTCAGCTCAATAGTAAATTTGACAAGAAGAGCACTCAGTTTAAAAACGCAAAAGCCTTTTTTAGAAGTACACTCAAGCATGTCCATGATATGAGATTTGAAGAAAATACTCACTAGAATGGAAAGCATTCCTTTTGAACTGACCTAAAATCCAATCGAGGTTACCGGAAGTGAAGTATTTTCTGTAGAAAAATTTCCTAATTCTCCATTAGAATTGAGTCCTGTGCATTGAATCTGCCCATTGATGAGAATACAGGAAAAGTATCCCCCAACAGCTATATTTTGGATGCCTAAATTTGAAGTTGTGCCAGAAGAATTTAGCATTTTGACGGCAGTATTTTGGTTAATATTAGAATTTATTCCTAGCTGACCGGTGGTGCTATAGCCCCAGTATTGAATATCTCCTCCCGCATTCATACATGAGTGTCCGTAGCCCATGCCTAGATAAGTGATTCCCTTGATTTATAGAGGGGTAGATAGGAGGTATTTTTCAAGGTCTTGAATGCCACTCATTGATCCGATCTCGTAGAATCTTTGCTTGACTTCGTATCCAAGGAGTTGATTCGAAATACTCATTCGATGAAAAAGATCAGCTAAATCTGATTTTTCATTCGGATGATTCTGCCGTGGGATTTCAGTTTGAATGAGTTCTTTGGAAAGTGCGGATAATCCATAGTCAATAAATTGCATGTTGTCAGGCTTTGATAGGGTCGTGCTTTTGTCATAGAGCGTGACATGATCACCGGTGAAGCAGGCATTACTTTTATCCCATTGCTCATTGTTGCGGAGAACGGTCATTAGGGCCGGCTCGCTTCGATCATAGAAAAAATTCCAGACCGCTTTAAAATCAATCGGAAGAAATGAATCTCCGTAGGTCACTAAGAACTTAGGATTTAAAAACCCATGCTCATCAATGAGTCTTAAAGCTCCGGCCGTACCTCGGAGTTGAGGGCCTTCTTTGGTATAGCGCACTTTTACATTCCATTTTTTCCCATCTTCTACGAATTCCTCTATGAGGTGACCTAGGTAGCCGATGGAAAGAATAATGTCCTCAATGCCGCAGGAGGATAACCAAGTCAGTTGATGGTGGATGAACGGTTTTCCGCATATCGGGATCATGGCTTTAGGAATTTGGTCGGTTAGGGGTCGAAGTCGAGTGCCTAAGCCTCCTGCTAAGATCACGATTTGAATCTTTTGGGTAGCGGGGGGAGGTGAATTTGGAGGACTCAGGTTTTTGTTTATTTTGACCATTCCATCATTCTCTCTAAAGGAATAAGGGCTTTTGAGCGGAGTGATTCAGATAAGGTAATTTCGGGCTCTTCGTCCCTGAGTGCGGAATAGACTTTTTCAAGTGTATTGAGCTTCATAAAAGGGCAGGAATTGCAGTTGCAAGCATGATTTGGCGGGGCAGGGATCAGAGTTTTTTCAGGAGCTTGCTTCTTCATTTGATGAAGGATGCCTTCCTCGGTAGCTACGATAAATATTTTTTTCTGATTCTGGATTACATATTTAAGGAGGGCAGACGTGCTGCCAATGAATTGAGCCTTGTTTAAAAGACTGGGTTCGCATTCCGGGTGAGCAATCAGCTCGGCTTCTGGGTATTCGATTTTGAGCTCAGCAATTTTTCTTTCTGAAAACGTTTCGTGAACGATACAAGTGCCCTGCCAAAGGACCAGGTCTCTCCCTGTCTGTTGCGCAACATAGGCCCCTAAATTTCTGTCTGGGGCAAAAATGATGCCTTGGTCCCTAGGGATTTTTTGAACGATCTTAACCGCATTTGAGCTCGTGCAAATGACGTCGCTTTGCGCTTTGATTGCAGCAGAGCAATTGATATAAGACACGACGAAGTGTTTAGGGTGTTTTGATCTAAATCGGGCAAAAGCCTCGGGAGGGCAGCTATCTGACAGCGAACAACCTGCTCTCAGGTCGGGAAGGAGTACTTTTACAGAAGGGTTTAAAATTTTTGCTCCTTCTGCCATGAAATGCACGCCTGCAAATACTATGATTTTTGCCTGAGTTTTTTGGGCTGCCCGCGCTAATTCTAAGCTGTCTCCGACGTAGTCAGCTATATCTTGAATGTCGGGGTCTTGATAGTAATGTGCTAATATTACAGCATTTTTTCTTTTTTTAAGTCGCCCAATTTCCTCAAACAGGTCGAGTTGAAATGGCGATTGTGCTAGAATCATAAGTTTACCTTTAGCCGTTCTGGGTATTTAAGGCAACTGACTTGCTCAAGTTGTGTAGTATGGTTGAACATTTGGGCTTGCAATGGGAATGAGTAAGGAATCTAAGAGGAGTAGAAGAATGCTTGAAAAAGTCGAACAAAGTCTTCAAAAGCTGCTATCTTGGGCAGGGTTTATCAGGAGATCTAATCGAGGAAAAAGTCAGATGAGAATTATAAAAAAAGGGTCGGCTATGCGGGTTATATTTTTTTACCCGGGTGAAGAAGGTACCTATGTCGACCATGCTAATGTGACTCTCTATGAAAACGGAATTGTTCATATCAGTTCTCATCAAGAAGAGACAACGACCCACTTGCAAAATTGTGAGATTCTTTGGCGCTTTGAGACAGACTCTGAGGAGCGAGTCAACAAGGTGAGGCTTTTGAAGCCTAAGTCTGATTCTAGACCTATAGAAGACGGGGCTGCCAAGGCAGATATGAAGTCTGACAGTAAGTTAATCAAAGGAAGTTCTGTAAAGAATCCTGAAATTATAGAGTGATTCGGAAGTGATTGCCTTCGCTTGTTTTCAATTGCTGCTCTGTTTATTAAGAGGGCTTGACGCTAGGTCATGGGTAGGTGAACTGCCTGTTGAAGACGAATTGGTGATATACACCTATGATCAATTTCTTGCGCCTGGAGCACTGGGTCGAGAAATTTTCCCACTTTTTGAAAAAAAAAATCATTGTCACATTCGCGCTTTGGCTTCTGGAAATGGGGGCCAAATTCTCACGCGACTTCAGCTGGACGCAAAGCGGGGTAAATCTGTAGCTCAATTGATTGTGGGAATCGATCAATCGAGTTGGGAAATAGCTCAACCTTGGACGGAGTCGTGGGGCCGCTGGCTACCTTTAGGTTATTCTAGATTGATCAAAGAAGCTCAGGTCGAAAGGGGGTTTTTGCCTTTCGACTATGGACCTTTATCCATGATTGCAGATCGTGAGGTCCTGAGTCAGATGAATCTTAAAACTCCATCTCGTTTGAGTGATTTGTTAGGGTCTGAATGGAACCGAAATATTATTTTACAGGATCCCCGGACCTCGACTCCAGGCCTAAGTTTTTTTCTCTATACTTATTTCGTATTGGGAGAGGGTACCTGGAGTTTCTGGAAGCAATTTAGAAATCAGTGGCTTACAATGGCTCCAGGGTGGGAAGGTGCCTATGGGTTATTTTTAAAGAAGGAAGCACCCTTGGTTTGGAGTTATCTGACAAGCCAAGCCTACCATGAAGAACAGGGCGAGCAATGGAGAGGTCAAAATCGCTATCAAGCGGTCCTGTTTCAAGAAGGGCAGCCTTTTCAGCTAGAGGGAGTCGCTTGGGTCAAGGGGGCTATCAAAACCCAACGGCACAGAGAGTTAGCTCAAAAATTTTTAGAGTTTATGATTTCCCTTGAAGTGCAAAATAGGATTCCCAATAAAATGTGGATGTATCCTGTGAGGAAAGATGTTGAATTGCCTGCCAGCTTTAGGAATCTTCCTAAGCCTGCAAAAATGATTTCATTTCAATCCGGGTTGACGTTGGGACGGGTGAAACGCGGCAAAGAAATTGAAACGGCGCTTTCACGCTGGAGGCAGGTCATTGGGCAATGAAGGTCAGGACTGAGTCGGGAGCTGTTGCCTTCAGGAACAGAGACCTCGTCTTTTACCTGACGATGATCTCGATCCTATGGACTGTTTTATTCTGGCTAAGTGCTGTTCTGGTTCCAGTAGCTGCGGTGATTACTCAGGCTTTGTTTCAAGATAGCCAGGGAGGCTGGCGTGCTTTACTAGACCCAACAGTTCTATCGGTGGTTCGATTGACCCTATGGCAGGTTTTCTGGAGCACTCTGTGGTCCGGTACACTGGGTTTGTTGCTCGGACTTTGGATTGGCTCCTTTCTAGCAAATTTGCCTCGATCTCGAGCTCATGCTTTGCTTGTCGTTCCGTTTGGAGTTCCGACTTCTGTTGTAGGAATCGCTTGGGTGACTTGGCTTGGGAGGACTGGTGTTTTTGCGTACTGGGGATTCCATTCTGAATGGATTTATAGTCTGAAGGCTGTAATTCTGGCTCATGTTTTTTTAAATGTCCCTTGGGTGGCTTATTTGGTATCTCAAGCAAGGAAAGATTTGCCTCACTCCCTTTTAGAGGCCGCCAAAACTCTCGGTGCTGATAGGAAATGTCAGTTTCGATACGTTGTTTGGCCCCATGTGAGTTCTGTTTTCTGGGGTGCCTGCGCACAAGTGAGCAGTTTGTGCACGATGAGTTTTTCGCTAGTGCTAGGGTTGGGTGGCGGACCTCCTGTGCAGACTTTAGAGACTGAAATTTATGAACGATTAAGGTATGGTCTTTTAGATATTTCGGGTGCCCTGGCGTGTGGGGTTTGGGAGCTTGCACTGACTCTAGTTCCTTGGGTTTTAGTTCTCTATTTTTACAGTAAACACAAAAAATTTAATTTTAATCAACCCCACAAGCAGGTCCGTCGACTTCGGCATCATGCTACATTATGGGGGCTGGGTGGATTTTTTGTCATTCCTTACTTGGTGATTTTTAACGGGCAAACCCCAGCCACTCTTTTGAGGGTCGTATTGGACCCTGATTCCCGATTGCAGGTGCTGATGGCCTTGGATGTTTCAGTTCGTCTCGCAGTAGCTGCGAGTTTGGGGTGTGTGCTTACGGTGGTGGCCGCCTTAATGACACTCAATTGGTTGAAAAAATGTAAATTCAAATCGCTAGAGTCAATCATGAATTTACTGTTGAAGTTACCCAGTGGTGTTTCAGTTTTGGTTTTAGGCTTGGGAGTTTGGATAGCGTATAGTCGATGGGTGGATCCTTTTGAGGGGAGTTTTCTGGTTGTGCTGGGCCTTCAGATGACTCTTTTTTTCCCAGTCGCTTTTCGCCTTCTTTCGCCTATTTCTGAGAGCCATTCAACCTTAGAGCTAGAGGGTGCCGTTCTACTTGGGGCCTCGCGTTTTCAAGCTTTTTGGATCATTGAATGGCCTCGGTGGAAAGGGCCATTGTTCGCCTCCTTGGCAGCTGTAGCAGGAGGGGGGCTAGGGGAGGTGGGGGCGGTCAGTCTTTTTTATAGTGAGAGATTGATTTCAATGCCTCTATTGCTTTCCCGTTGGATGGGACAATATCGGTTTGCAGAAGCTCAGGCCGTGGGGGGGCTGTTATTACTCCTTTCATTTGCTTTGATGCTCATCGCCTTTGAGTTAGGGGAGCTAGGAGAATTGGGCCGACTTGTTCCAAGACGTCAGGTTGAGGTCACTTTATGAAGTCAATCGTTTCAGTTCAGTTGATGCCTTTAAGGGTTGAAAATTTTGAAAAAAAAATGGGATCAATTACTTTAAGTGCGTATTTCACTGTGAATGTGGGGGAGAGGGCCGTTCTTCTGGGTAAAAGTGGAAGTGGAAAAACAACTCTTCTGAGGTGGATTGCGGGGTTAGATCAAAGAGATTTTAAGGGAAAAGTGTTTGCGGGAGATAGAGACCTGACCTATCTTGCTCCCGAGTTCCGGAACATTGGGTTTGTTTTTCAGGATGCCAATCTATTCACAAGTTTGACTGTTATGGATAATGTGACTTTTGGATTGAGGATGAGGGGTGTTTCTCGGTGCGTCAGAGAAGCGGAAGGTGCTTTATGGTTAGAGAAAGTGGGCTTAAAAGGTCAGAGTTTTTCTCCGGTCACTCAGTTGTCCGGGGGGGAGAGACAGAGGGTGGCCTTCGTTCGGGCTTTGATTTGGCGGCCACAAATCGTTCTTTTGGATGAGCCTTTTTCTGCGCTCGATCCAGAGCTAAGAGCGGCCTTGAGAAGGGACTTAGTTGAGATCCATCGACTTTGGCCAGCCCCGATGCTTCTAGTGACCCATGACGAAAAAGACATTGAGGTACTGGCAACCAGTCGACTCGACCTCCAGTGGGATCCCGTGTCTGACCAGAGGAAGGTAGTTAGGTCTAGGGCCAGGGATGACTGCGATGGCTGAACAGGTTGCGGTCTGAGTTGAAGGTTCTGTCAGGCATTGATCGAATCGAGGCGCCCTTTTCTCGGCGGGTGAAAGGTTTAGTGAGGGTCCTGTTGCGACTTTAGATCTCTGTTCTCGGAGTCAGGGGTGCCCGATCCAGAATTTACGTTCTAAGTTGACCGATCCTCAAGTTTTTGCTTAGAGTGGCCGAAAAAAGAACTGGACCCCCCAATCCTGTTTGAATCCCCTTGGAATCGCTTGGAACCAAAGAAATGAGAAGTGAATATGTCGATGAGTGCACCCAAATTTAAAAGTTTAAAAGCACCTCAATATGGAGAAACCATTCAGATCAAGGAAGGTAAGCTTCTCGTTCCTAACCGTCCAGTGATTCCCTTTATAGAGGGGGATGGAACAGGTCCTGATATTTGGAAGTCCTCCCGTGCCGTTTTTGATGCCGCAGTCAAGAAGGCTTATGGTGGGAGTCGTCAGATCGAATGGTTTGAGGTTTACGCGGGCGAAAAATCGTTTAGTCAATTTAACGAGTGGTTACCTGAAGACACTTTGACAGCGTTACGACATTATTTGGTGAGCATTAAAGGGCCACTCACTACCCCTATTGGGGGTGGAATTCGTTCTTTGAATGTTGCATTGCGACAAATGCTGGATCTGTATGTTTGCCTCCGCCCCGTCCGCTGGTTTAAGGGGGTCCCTTCCCCTGTCAAGCATCCTGAAAAAGTGGATATGGTGATCTTTAGAGAAAATACAGAAGACATTTATGCTGGAATTGAGTTTGAGAGAGGTGGAGAGGGCGCTAAGAAAATTTTGGCCTTTCTTAAAGAGAATTTCCCCAAAGACTACGAAAAGATTCGATTTCCAGAGACGACCGGAATTGGAATTAAACCCGTTTCTAAAGAAGGAACTGAGCGGTTAGTGCGCTCAGCAATTCAATATGCTTCGAGAACTGGGCGTAAATCGGTGACCATTGTTCATAAGGGAAATATTATGAAGTACACCGAAGGGGGTTTTAGAGGGTGGGCCTATGCGGTCGCTGAAAAAGAATTTTCTGATCAGGTTTACTCTTGGGAACAGTGGGAGAGAACGAAAAAAAGCCATGGGGAAGAGGCTGCAAATGCAGAGCAGAAGGCTCAACTGGCAAAAGGAAAAATTTTACTCAAGGATGCCATTGCGGATATTTCTTTACAGCAAGTTCTGACTCGACCTGAAGAATTTGACGTCATTGCCACACTCAATTTGAATGGAGATTATTTGTCTGATGCCCTGGCTGCCCAAGTTGGGGGAATTGGAATTGCGCCTGGTGGAAATATCAATTACCTCACCGGTCATGCGGTATTTGAGGCGACTCACGGGACGGCTCCAAAATATGCGAATCAAGACAAAGTGAATCCCGGATCTGTCATTCTGTCTGGAGAGATGATGTTTCGGTATATGGGTTGGACCGAGGCCGCAGACTTGATCCTTCGCGGGATGGAAGGCGCTATTGCTTCGAAAAAGGTCACTTATGACTTTGCTCGCTTGATGAAACAGGACGGAGTAGCGGGAGTGACCGAAGTCAAATGTTTCGAATATGGACAAGAAGTGATCAAAAATATGGACAAGAAGTGAGTGAAAGTTTCGGGCCGGGTCGTGTTGCCTTCGGGAAATAGGATCTAAAGTCGCAACAGGAGCGGACCCAGAACTTTCAATAGCTCCAAAAGGAGTGCCTTTGCGTGAGTCCTACGAAAATATATTAGCGTAATGAGCCCCAGCTGGCCTATAGTCGTCAGTGATCAAAAAAATGAACATTGCGGCAGGAGGTAACCATCATGCGTCGTTCTAAAATTTCAGTTATTGGTGCTGGTTTTGTAGGCTCTACTTGTGCTCATTGGGCTGCTTCAAAGGAATTGGGCGATGTCGTACTCATTGATATTAATGGGGATGCAGCTCAGGGTAAGGCACTTGACCTATTCGAGGCCTCGCCTGTAGAAGGATTTGATTCCAAAATCACCGGTGGAAGCGATTTCGCACTGACTGCTCATTCTGATGTCGTCATCATCACTGCGGGTCTTCCTCGTAAGCCGGGAATGAGTCGGGATGATTTACTTTCGACCAATGCAAAAATTGTCAAAGATTGTGCTCAGCAGGTTGCGCAGCATTCTCCAAAGTCGGTTTTAATTATTGTAAGTAACCCATTAGATGCCATGTGTCATGTTGCGATGACAGCTTCGGGATTTCCCAGAGAACGGGTTTTGGGAATGGCCGGAATTTTAGATGGAGCGCGTTTTAGAAGCTTCATTGCCAGTGAGTTGAATGTGAGCGTCGAAGATGTTCAAGCTTTTGTGTTTGGTGGCCACGGAGATACGATGGTGCCTATGCCAAGGTATGTCAGCGTGGGTGGCATTCCTTTGGAGCAGCTCCTGTCAAAACAAAAAATTGATGCACTCGTAGATCGCACCCGAAAAGGCGGTGCTGAAATTGTCAATCTACTGAAGACCGGGTCGGCCTATTATGCTCCTGCAGCCAGTGCTGTTCAGATGGCGGAGGCTATTGTTCGCGATAAAAAGCGGTACCTGCCTTGCGCTGTTTATCTCAAAGGTGAGTATGGGATCAATGACCTATTCTGTGGGGTCATAGCTAAGCTGGGTGCTGATGGCTTAGAGAACATTCCCCAACTCGAAATGAATTCTGAAGAAAAAGCTATGTTTGATAAATCCGCTGCCGCCGTCAAAGAGTTGGTGGATGCAATGGCTAAGCTGGGAGTCTGAAGTTTTTATTGAGGAGAGTCTGAGTTCATGAATATTCACGAGTATCAAGCTAAACAGCTTTTAAAAAAATATGGCGTTCGAGTGCCCGAAGGACGTCTTGTCGAGGAAGGACCTGATTCTGCCGATCGAGCCCAATTGGCTGCTGAAGATTTAGGCAAAGAGCGGAACAATCAGGTTTGGGTAGTCAAGGCTCAGATTCATGCAGGCGGACGAGGCAAAGCTGGAGGAGTCAAGGTTTGTAAAGATCTAGCTTCTGTCAAAGTCGCTGCAAAAGACATCCTGGGCAAAACACTCGTGACCCCGCAGACGGGGGCTCAGGGGAAAAAAGTTCACAAAATTTGGATTGAAGAAGGCTCGGATATTGCGCGGGAGCTCTATTTGGGATTTGTGATTGATCGTTCGATTGCTCAAGTCGTAATTATGGCCTCGACAGAGGGGGGGATGGAAATCGAAGAAGTTGCAGCAACCCATCCTGAAAAAATTGTCAAAGTTGCTATAGATCCAACCACGGGCTATTTGCCGTTTCATGGTCGCAGGCTCGCAAGGGCATTGGGATTGACGCCTGAACAAACCAAAGAAGCAGTAGGGTTTATCGGTGGAATTTATCGTTGTTTTATGGAATCCGATTGCTCGCTTGTAGAAATAAATCCATTGATTTTGACGACAAAGGGCAATCTGGTTGCCTTAGACGCCAAGTTTAATTTTGATGATAATGCACTTTTTAGGCATCCTGAACTAGTTGCTATGCGTGACCTTCAAGAAGAAAACCCGCAGGATGTAGAGGCGTCCCAATACGAGCTAGCTTACATTGCTTTGGAAGGTAATATTGGCTGTCTGGTCAATGGCGCTGGTTTAGCTATGGCTACCATGGACATCATTAAACTCCATGGGGGAGAGCCTGCAAACTTTTTAGATGTTGGAGGCGGCGCTTCAAAAGAAAAAGTGGCGCATGCCTTTAAAATTATTTTAAAAGATCCCCAGGTTAAAGCGATTCTAGTCAATATTTTCGGTGGGATCATGAAATGTGATGTCATTGCTGAAGGCATTATTGCTGCAGCCAAGGAGCTTAAACTTCAAGTTCCACTGGTCGTGCGGCTCGAAGGAACTCATGTTGAAAAAGGGAAGGAAATCCTTGCCCAATCAGGTCTAAAAATTATTCCAGTGGATGGACTGACGGATGCGGCTCAAAAAGTCGTAGCTGCCTCCAAGCGAACCTCTTAGGTACAGAGTCCAGGATTCTCCCATGATTGAGAATATGAAAGGTATTTTATGTCTATTTGGATAAATCAGAAAACGCGTCTTTTGGTGCAAGGAATCACTGGATCACAGGGAAGTTTTCATGCAAAGGGGTGTCGTGATTATGGTACTCAAGTCGTGGGAGGAGTCACGCCAGGCCGAGGCGGGCAAACTCACGAGGGATTTGCTGTATATAATACAGTAGAGGAAGCCGTCCAAAAGACTGACGCCAATGCCACCATGATCTTTGTTCCTCCGGCAGGGGCAGCAGATGCGATCTGCGAAGCAGCGGATGCTGGAATTGCAATGATCGTGTGCATTACTGAGGGTATTCCAGTTCGAGATATGTTGGCGACCAAGAGGTATCTTGCAAATACAAAATCAAGACTCATTGGGCCCAACTGCCCTGGAATTATTACTCCAGGTCAATGTAAAATCGGGATTATGCCGGGTCACATTCATAAGACAGGTCATATGGGAGTCGTTTCTCGCTCGGGCACTTTGACCTATGAAGCTGTATTTCAACTCACCCAGTTGGGCATCGGTCAAAGTACCTGTGTAGGAATTGGGGGAGATCCCGTGAATGGCACTAACTTTATCGATGTTTTAGAGGCTTTTCAGCGGGATCCTGATACTCAGGGTGTCATAATGATTGGTGAAATTGGAGGTACTGCCGAGGAAGAGGCAGCAGAATATATCAAACGGGAATTTAAGAAGCCTATCGTTGGTTTTATTGGCGGTGCAACCGCTCCTCCCGGAAAAAGAATGGGGCATGCCGGTGCGATCATTTCTGGTGGAAAAGGCACGGCTGAAGAAAAATTTCAAGCACTTCAAGCCGCAGGAGTGACGATTGCTAGAAGTCCTGCCGATTTAGGGACTTCCCTAGCTCAGCTGATTCGATAAAGGGTCAAAGGATTCCCCTCGCCTTTGCCTTAGATTTACGCTAGGAAATGATGAAAGAATCATATGGAGGAAGTTTTAAATGGCGATTGAACGCACTTTTAGTATTGTTAAGCCTAACGCAGTTCAAAAAAACGTAGTAGGTGAGATTATCTCCCGATTCGAAGCTCGAGGATTAAGAGTAGCTGCGGCAAAATTGACCCGTCTTTCCCGTGAAAAAGCAGAAGGCTTTTATATTGAGCACAAGGATCGCCCCTTCTTCCAGAGTCTCATTCATTTCATGACGAGCGGGCCAGTATTGTTGGTTTGTTTAGAGGGAGAAAATGCAGTTCTCCTCAATCGTGAAATCATGGGCGCTACAGATCCTGCAAAAGCTGCAGCAGGCACTCTTCGCAAAGATTTTGCAGATAGTATAGAAGCCAATGCAGTTCATGGTTCAGATAGTTTGAAGTCCGCTGACCGTGAGTTGGCTTATTTTTTCGATAAGTCCGAAATTCAAAAGCGATATTAAGAAGTCATCTCGACTTCATCGAAGGGAATCGGAGACGAGCCTGCTGAAGTAGGATTGGAATTTAACCTTGCTAAAAGTTGCTATCGCTCAGTTAGCTCCCATCGTTGGCGCATTTGAAAATAATGTTCGTCAAATCAAGGAAGCCTATGAAAGAGCCTGCTTAGATCAGGTCCGTGTTCTTTTGACTCCAGAATTAGGAGTTTGTGGTTATCCTTCCTATGATTTGATGAATCGGCCAGAGATGTTAGAGAGAAATGAAAAAGCGGTCCAAGATCTTCAGTTTGCAACTCGAGGGAAGGGGTGTGCGCTAGTCGTTGGCCATGTTGCTTCTTGTTTAATGCAGACCGGGAGATCAGCTCAAAATGTTGCCTCTGTGCTAGAAGACGGTCGTATCGTCTTTCGTCAGGCTAAGACTTTACTTCCCACTTATGATGTTTTTGATGAGGCCAGGTATTTTGAACCTGCTTCAGAGATTCGGCTGTGGGAATGTGATGGCTTACGAATTGGAATCGCGATTTGCGAAGATTTGTGGGGGGGTGATTTTCACGCAGGTAGAAAGCTTTATGGTCAAGATCCATTGGTTGCCTACCGTGAGCAAAAAGCTGATCTGCTTTGCTCTATTTCGTCGAGTCCCTATGAGTGGGGAAAAAGGGAAAGGCGCGAGCAAGTCCATTGTCAAATTGCTCAAGATTTGAAAATTCCTTTAATTTACGTGAATCAGGTTGGGGCTACCGATGAGATTTTGTTTGATGGGGGCTCCTTTTTTCTAGATTCAATGGGTCATATTCAAGGGCGTTTGCCTTATTTTAAGGCCTCCTATGCTCAGGTTTCTTTCGAACCTCATGGAGGAGACTACCCAAAGCACCCCGAATCGATTGAGATTTCAGAAATTGAATTACTCACTCGTGGACTCGTTTGTGGAATTCGGGAGTATTATTCTAGAACTGGATTTAAATCCGCAATTATTGGACTCAGTGGGGGAATTGACTCCGCTGTTGTCGCTGTTCTTGCTGTGATGGCGCTTGGAGCTAAGAATGTATTAGGGGTAGCCATGCCCAGCCAGTATTCTTCAAGTCATAGCTTAGAAGATGCCGAACAGCTTGCTCAGAAATTAGGAATTAAATTTGAAGTTCGGCCCATTAAATTTCTATTTTCTACTTTTTCTCGTGAATTAGCTGAGAAGCGCGGAGTTTTAGCGCCGATTGCGCTTGAGAATTTGCAAGCTCGATTGCGTGGAACTTTTCTTATGACCCTTGCTAATCATGATTCTTCATTGGTTCTGACGACTGGCAACAAGTCTGAACTCGCCATGGGGTACTGCACTCTTTATGGAGATATGGTGGGGGCACTTGCTCCTATTGGTGATGTTTTTAAGACTCGAGTTTATGATTTGGCTCGGCATCTTAATCAAGGTGGAGGTGCACCCATTCCAGAGAGAACTTTGACGAAGGCCCCTTCTGCTGAGCTGCGTCCGAACCAAACGGATCAAGACTCTTTGCCCCGCTATGATCTCCTGGATGAGCTTCTTATGGAATACATTGAACGCGGAACTTCGATTGCCGATTTAGAGTTACGTTTCCAGAATGTTCAGGACAAAAATTTTGAAAATATTCGAACTATTCTGCGCCGTTTAGAGTTGAATGAGTATAAGCGGAGGCAAGCAGCGCCCGTGTTAAAGGTGAGTCGACAGGCGTTTGGAGTGGGTCGCCGAATTCCCATTGCAAAAACATGGGATGCCTGAAAGTTCTGGATCGGACTCTTTACTTAGCAGGGGGGATCATGTTAGTTCTGCCTCCTGGTTTGTGGGGATCTCGATATTCGGAAATAAACGAAGGGTAAGGGCTATGAAGTCGATGAACGCAGAAATTAAAAAAGTAGTGATTCGAGTCAAGGAAGCGCAGGAGCAGCTTCAAACCATGATTAAAACTCAAGATTGGGTTGAAGAAGCTCGTAAGTATGCTGAGCGTCAGGGCAAGGAAGTTAAAAAACTTTTTGCACCCGATGTTGAAAAAATGAAGAGTTTTTTGGAACGAGAACGTAAAGAATTAGAACGGTTCCAAAAGCAGATTCCGGGGGAAGTTAAGAAATTTCGCAAATTTGTGAATATGCAGAAAAAAGAATTTGAGAAACTTCTCATTAATGTTCGTAAAATGACCCCTACTCAAAAGAATTCCGGACTGGGCTCATCAAAGAAATCCAAGGGGAGTAAGAAACCTCGTGTAGCTGGAAATAAAAAAAAGGGATCCGTATCCTCCAATGCCGCAGATGCGGGTGGAGCGTCTACAGCGGTTTAGTTTTCATTAGTTTTTCACTCATGATTTCATAAAAATTGAGAAAATTTTTAGGCAAGGCGTCCAGGAGAAGAGTGCTCCGAGCCCGATTCAAAAATTTTGAATTGAGTCTCGCGCACGAAACAAGTTTCCTGAACGCCTTCCTTTTTCCATTTTTTAAATAGTCTTATAGATCTAAATACACCTTTCTGCGGGTCAAGATCTCAAGAGATTTTTTCGCAGCTTGACAGTTTTCGTCTACTCCGGTATTGGACTTCAAAGGAGGTTCTTAAGAACCAAATTCAGAATGGCATTTACACCCTCAAGTCCCTCGAGCCCTCCGGGCCCAACGTTTCCACGTCCGCGGTTTCCCCGTGGTCCAGTCCCAAACCAAAATAAAGAAGAGCATAGGCTCAATGAAAGGATTCGGGTTCCCCAAGTTCGACTGATTGATGAACTGGGTAATCAGGTCGGTGTTGTTCCGACTTACGAGGCTCTTCAGATGGCGCGTGATCGTGGTCTAGATCTGATGGAAGTTTCTCCTAATGCGCAACCTCCTGTTTGTAAAATTTGTGATTACGGCAAGTTTAAATACGAAAAAAAGAAAAAAGAGCAGGTTGCTAAGAAGAAGCAGACTGTCATTAAGGTAAAAGAAATTCAGTTGCGCCCTCAGACCGAGGAACACGATCTTGACTACAAGTTCAAGAACGTGAGGCAGTTCCTGGAAGATGGAGATAAAGCTAAGATTACCATTATGTTTCGTGGACGAGAGATTACCTATGTCGATCAGGGCTTCAAAATTATGAAGCAACTCGCTGAGTTAGTGAAAGATGTAGGAGCTGTCGAAGCGCCTCCTAAAATTGAAGGTAAGAAGTTGATTATGATACTTGCACCTGCTTCTTCTAAGAAGTCAGGCGGGGCGGTCATCGCAGCTCCTATTATTGGGAGCAAGGGACCTGTTCCCAATGCTCCTAAACCGAACGCAGAAACGTCCATCCAGCCCTTAAAATCAGGTATAAAGACTTGACGAACCGCTGGGTATTAATATAAGTTGCAACCCTTATGAAATTAAAGACTAAAAAAGCAGCAGCCAAGCGATTCTCCTTTACTGCTACTGGCAAGGTGAAGTTTAAACGGACAAATAAGCGCCATAATATGGGTAATAAGAGCTCTGCTCGAAAGTTAAAGCTTCGAGGCGGGGGTTATGTCTTTAAAGGCGATGTGAAGCACGTTGAGAAATGTATGCCCTATGGGTCATAAGCCAGCAGGTGCATTTTCAGCATTAACCATTTAAATAAAATATTTAAATAAAATAGAGTGATACTTTAGGAAATTAGTAAGGAGTTTGACATGCCTCGCGCAAAACGCGGTTTTAAACGCCGTCGGCGTCATAATAAAGTTTTAAAAAAGGCAGAGGGATTTGTCTTAGGTCGTAAAAATAAATTTAAGCGGACAGCTGAGGCTGTAGACCGTTCATTTATTTACGCCTATCGCGATCGTCGTGTTAAGAAGCGCGATTTTCGTCAGTTGTGGATTGCTCGCCTTTCAGCAGCGGCTAACAATAACGACATCAGTTACAGTCGTATGATCGCAGCGTTGAAAAGTGCAAAAATTCAGCTAGATCGAAAGATTCTTTCTGATATCGCAATTGCCGATCCAAGGGCGTTTAGCGCAATGATTGATCAGGTGCGTTCTCTAGCCCCTACTCATTAGTTTGTTTAAGTGCACCCGATGATCGAAAAGCTAAATGCGATCGGCGGTCAGGCTCTCAAAGACATTGAGGCCACTTCGAGTTTAGATTCTCTAGAGCAAGTGCGCGTTGCTGTTTTAGGGAAACGAGGTGCTCTAAGTGAGGTACTCAAGGGTCTAGGGACGGTTTCTCCTGTGGAGCGCCCCCTGATCGGGAGTGCTGCGAATGAATGGAAAAAAAAAGTTGAAGCAGCTCTCGAGACCCGGCGTGCGATCTTAGAGGACATTGTCCTAAGTGAAAAATTGAAGAATGAGAAAATTGATGTCACGATGCCGTCCAGGCTTCAACATCAAGGTTCTCTTCATGTCATTACGCAGACGACTCGCAGAATTATTCAGGTTTTTTCTCGACTCGGATTTGATGTGACTTTAGGCCCAGAAGTTGAGACTGAATATTTGAACTTCGAAGCGGTCAATATTCCTGCTGATCACCCTTCCCGTGATATGCAGGATACTTTTTTTCTTGGGCCAGGAGTTGTGCTGAGAACCCATACTTCGGCAGTTCAAATGCGTTCTATGAGAACTCAGACATGGCCTGTGAGGATTCTTTGTCCTGGGGCCGTCTATCGAGTGGACGATGATGCAACCCATTCTCCTCTATTTCATCAAGTCGAAGGCCTTTGGGTGGATTCAAATGTAAGGATGAGCGATCTGAAGGGTGTTCTTTTATTCTGGGCGCGAGAACTTTTCGGTGACGCAACTCGAATTCGACTGAGGCCAAGTTATTTTCCCTTTGTGGAACCTGGGGCTGAGGTAGATGTGAGTTGCTTTTTATGCAGGATCAAGATTTCAGATTCTTGTCGTGTTTGTAAGGGTACCGGTTGGCTGGAAGTTCTTGGGGCAGGTATGGTGCATCCTCGCCTTTTTGAAATGGCAGGTTACACAAAGACCCAAAATCTGACTGGCTTTGCGTTTGGCATAGGTGTCGAGCGAATCGCAATGCTCCTTCATCAAATTTCTGATTTACGATTGATGTTTCAGGGTGATGTTCGTCTCCTTGGACAGTTTGGATGAGGTGACTTTCAATGCGGATTTCCTGGAATTGGCTTTCTCAGCTAGTTGATTTGAGCGGAGTAGAGAGCCCATTGGCCTTAGGCGAGCTTTTGACGTCCCGTGGATTAGAGGTCGAGACCATCGAAAAGATGGATCAGGGATTTGAAAAAGTGGTGACCGCTCAAATCCTTGATTATCGTACCCACCCTCAAGCAGATCGATTGAATCTTTGTCGGGTGACTCTGGGCAATGGAGAGATTCTGGAGATAGTCTGCGGAGCCCCAAACGTCAAGGCAGGTGCCAAGGTAGCGCTAGCTCAGGTCGGCGCCCATCTTCCGAATGGCCTTAAAATTGTTTCAAGTCAGATTCGTGGAGTGACTTCGAATGGGATGCTGTGTTCTGAAGCTGAATTGAAAATCAGCGATAGCTCTCAAGGGATTCTTATTCTTCCTGAGTCAACCCCACTCGGTCTTCCTTTAGCTGACGTTTTAGGGCGAAACGACGCCATTCTCACCTTGAAGCTGACTGCGAATCGAGGCGATTGCCTAAGTCATTATGGAATGGCTAGAGAAGTGGGCTCAGCATTGCTGAGGAAGCCTAAGCCTATTCAGGTCGATTTACTCGTTTTAGAAAAGTCCCTCATTTCTGTGCATTTAGAAGCGCAAGAGGCCGCGCCTCAGTATTTCAGCTGTTCGATGATTGGCGTAAAGGTCGGACCTTCACCTGATTGGATGGTGAAGCGCTTGGAAGCTTTAGGGGTGCGTTCCGTTAATAATGTGGTGGATGCTACCCAGTGGGTCATGTTGGAACTCGGACAGCCATCGCATGCCTATGATCAGGATCAGATTTTAGGGCGTCAAATTCAAGTTCGAAGAGCCCGCCCAGGCGAAGTGCTTCCCCTTTTAGATGGTCAAACTCTTGTGTTGGATGGACTTGAATGCGTCATTGCAGATCAAGAGAGGGCAATCGCTTTAGCGGGGGTGATGGGGGGAGGAAATTCTCAGGTTCAGCTCAGCACCCAAAATTTATTTCTAGAATGTGCTGAATTTGATCCCGTTTTGACTCGCCGTACTTCTTCTCGGCATCAGAAAAAGACAGATGCGGCTCACCGGTTTGAAAGAGGCGTCGATCCGACTGGATTGCCTTTGGCGATGGCTCGACTCGTCCAGCTGATCCAGGAGCTTGCGGGCGGTCAGAGAGAGGGCGCAGTATTTCTTTCGAGTGTCCTGGCCTCAGATTCTGGTCAATCGCCTGTTGTTTCTTTTGGCGTTCATTATTTAAATGATTTTTTGGGTTTTGAAAGGGACAAGGAACCCCTCACTCTTTCAAGTGTTCGCGAAATTTTGGAGTCTTTAGATTGTGCTGTGGATTGTGCCGTAAAGCAGGGTGAAGACTCTTGGTTTGTGACTCCTCCTCCCTATCGTTTGGATCTGAAAATTCAGGAAGACTTTGCTGAGGAGATTGCTCGCACTATTGGATACGATAAAATTCCAACAACTCTCCCAGCTTTGACTTCTTCGCCAGTCTTTGGGGCATCTTCTTTGCCTCGAATACAGGTGATGGATCGAGCTAAAGAGAGCCTGGTGCAAAGCGGTCTTAGGGAAACTTTAAATTTTTCATTCACAAGTCAGGCGCGGCTCGCTCGCTTAGGGTTTGCCTCTACAGTATCCATTCTCAATCCTTTGAGCGAAGAGTATGCCGTCATGGTTCCATCGCTTCTTCCGGGTTTGATTCAAAATACCCTCGATAATTGGAGTCATCATTTTGGCTCAGAGTCGCTAGCGATTCGGCTTTTTGAGTTGAGGCCTGTATTTTCGACTCTCGCACCCATTCAAGCTCGCGGTCAAATGGAGACGGGTGTCATAGAAACATGGAAACTCGCATGGGTGATGACTGGGCCAAGATTTGCCGGGGGTTTGAGGTGTGAACAGGGCTCAGTAGATTTTTACGATTTGAAGGCCGTCATGGATCATTTACTCGCATCTCTTGGAACACGCGGGATTCGGGTTATTCCCCAGTCTACTTCGAGATCAGGACAGAATCCGCTTTTTCATCCTGGGCAAAGTGCTGAGGTTCTTGTGGGAAATTCGGTTGCAGGGCAGTTTGGACTTCTTCATCCAAGTCTTTCGAGAGATCTCAAGTGTAGAACTCCCATTGGCCTGGCAGAATTGGATTGGGAAGTCCTGACCAAGCTTTCTAGGAAGGCGTCTGAATTTCCTCTTTTTCGGGCTTGGTCGGAGTTTCCTACGATTGAGAGAGATTTTGCGCTTCTTGTCAAGGATGACGTTCCAGCTGAAAAGTTATGTCAAATAGCGATTAAGTCGGGAAAGCCACTGGCAAAAGAAGCTAAAGTTTTTGATGTCTACCGCGGTGCTCAAGTAGGCGGGGGGATGACAAGTGTAGCAGTACGGGTTATCTTTTATGATGAGCAGCGAAGTCTTCAGGAGTCAGAAGCCGAAGCTGCTTCAGTTCGTATTTTAGAGAACTGGAAAAAGGAACTAGGTGCTGTGTTGAGAGGTTAAGAGCTGTCCTCAACTGCTCATGGGGAGCGATGGGGGCGCCAATGAAAAGGAGAAGCTATCTGTGGCCATGACAAAAGCGGATATTGTAGAGGCGCTTTATGCAAAAGTTGGGTTTTCCAAGAAGGATGCCGCTGACTTAGTGGAGCTGGTTTTTGATACTTTAAAGGGGACTTTAGGGAAGGGGCAAAAAGTTAAGATTTCCGGGTTCGGCAATTTTGTGGTTCGAGAAAAGAGATCACGAGTGGGTCGCAATCCTCAGACGGGCGAGAGTATTAAGATCAGTGAGAGAAAGGTCCTTACTTTTCGGCCCTCCCAGGTCCTTAGGTCTGACGTGAATTCTAGCCTTGAGAGTCATCCGATTCAACCGGATTCTATCGGTCACGAAGAAGATCAAGATGATGAACTCGGTGACGAATAAAGTCGAGATCCCGGATCGACTCTATTTTCGAATCGGTGATGTAGCTGAGCTACTAGGCGTTAAGCCTTATGTTTTAAGATATTGGGAGTCTGAGTTTCCAATGATCAGTCCTCAGAAGTCATCTTCAGGTCAAAGAGTCTATCGGCGAGGCGATGTTGAAACCGTTTTTATGATCAAACACTTGCTTTACGAGGAACGCTACTCGATTGAAGGAGCAAAGAAACGAATTAAAGAGCTTCGCAGAGAAGGGGAACTCAAACTTTTTAAGGAGGAAACAGTTGCCGGAGCCACGCTTGCTTCTGCTCCTCCTTCAGAGGAGTTTGCGCGAGCAGTTGCGATCGTTGATACGATCGCACGTGAGCGGGTGGCACTTAGGGTGAGTCAAGAAGAACTCAAAGGATTGCTCACTGAGCTTCGTATTTTGACTCAGACTTCAATTGAAGATTTATTTTTGTTATAAATTTTAGATCTGGACCTGTTGCGACTCTAGATCCTTGGTCTTCGAGTCATCAGGACTCGATTCAGCACTTCCAGTTGAATTTTGGCTTGCTTCTCAAAACGAGCCGCGAGGTAGTTTTAAAAAGCAGAAATGGAACCATTGAGGCCGCTTTGGGCAGGGTCTGATGAGGGAGATTGCTGATAAAATCTAATTTTTCTGAAAACCTTTCCGAAAGAAAATAAAAATGCTAAAATTGATTTTTACGAAGGAAGGTGACAATGAATTATTCAAGAAGACATTTTATTCAGCGCACAGCATGGATCGCAGCTTCTGTTCCATGCGTGGGTCTTTTGAGCCAGGTAATAGGTCCAACTCAGCTTCTTCAGGCAAAAGAAAAAGAAACTCCGCTACCAGAAGGAAAAGTCGCTGTTTCCGAAGCGGATCCAGTTGCTACAGCCATTGGTTACAAACAAAATGCCAAAGAGATTGATTTTAAAAAATATCCTCAGCGAAAAAAGCCTGAAGCAAAAAGCCAGGCTTGCGCTACCTGTGCCTTGTACACTCCGGAGAATGCAAGCTGGGGTAAATGCCAGATGTTGACCTCTGGTCTAGTCAATCATAAAGGTTGGTGTGGGTCTTGGAGTAAGAAAGCATAGAATTTTAATGTTTTTTTAACATTAAATATTTAGTTATTTAGATAATAATCATTTAAATTAAAGTCGAGACCTTCAGAGGTTCCTTCAATTCTAATTGTTGGGACATAAGCTTGATGGTTGGCGTAAGCGGCGATCACTTTTTTAAGTTGATCGACACCGTCATAGTTGATGTTATCCATTTCGGCTGCTTCTGATATAAAATTATAATCTCTTGTTCCTAGATTTTCGTTAGCAAATGGGCGGTCATAAATTTGGGAGAATTGATTGATGAGTTCCTGAGTTGCTATTTTAATTTTTAAATCGAGAGAAATTTTAGGAATTTCAATCCTATGATTCATCCTTCTTTGCATGAATGGGTATTCATCAGGCACTGGGTGCGTTCCACTTGCGATATAAGTGATATGGGAAGCGTCTATAAATGTGGGTAGGGCCATGGGGCGGACGTTATTAAAATCTAAGCAATCTTCTGGCGGGGAAATTTCTATGGACGGCCCTTCAGGGTCGAGAAGTTCTCGTTGAAGAAAGGCGAGCATTTCCTGATTTTTATCCGTCTTAAAAAGATCACCAAATTCATCGAGTTGAACAATAGGATTATTGACTCCAGAATTTTTGATCCCTTGTAGGAGTTTTCTTCTGAATGAGGTTAGAGTTAGGCTTTCTGAAATTTTTAATTCAAAATAGGGAATGCCAAGGCTCCCAGTGATTCCATTTGCCAAAGTGGTTTTTCCAGCACCGGATTGTCCTACTAGGTATGCGAATGCGGGCGAGATAGGAATAAGAGAAGGTGATCTTGAATTCCGATCTATTTCTGTCACAAATTTTTGGACACCATTTTTTGTTTTTTGTTGGTATTCTCGACTGTTAAAGAACAGATTCATTTTTTCATTAGCATCTTCTGAAAATTTTCTAGAAATTTTTGGCAAATTTAAGACTTCTTCAATGTAGTTTAAGGTAGCGTTCACTCTTTTATTAAATTCTTTTACTTTGGTTTCGATTAAAAATGGATTGGAGTGGCTTGAATTTTGTACGAGTAGGGTTGCCTGACTGATGTTGCCTTCTAAGTTTGCTAACATTTGATCGAGAGACTCAATGTTTTTTGAGAAGATTTTATTTTTTTGTAGGTCTCTTAGATAATGACTATGGACCGCTTTCCATTTTTCATGGGAATAAAGGATTTCGGACGTAATTCCGGTGGCAAGTGAAGGCGCTAAAGCATGCCTGTTTTTCGTGATACTTTTTGTCATGTATCCCCCTATTGCGTCGGGGATGCCTGATTGTTTGAGCATATGTTTGGACAAGGCTAAATAGACGCTGTCACTTGGAATTGGATGTGTCATGTATTCTAAGGCGCCCTTGAATGCTACATTTTGTGCAAAGTGAAACGCATGGGTCCTTAGAGTAGGGTCTTTTACTTTTTCTTTGATGTCTTGAAAGGTATGGGTGAGTGTGGTTAGAATTTTTAGGACTGTCTCGAATGGTGAAGTAGAAAAATGAATTTTTGAATTTGCTTCTGGGGTTGGTAATTCGGAGAGTATTTTGGAAAGCATCGTGAGAGATTTTGGATGATTTGAATACAGGCATCGTATTTTCTCAAAATAAATTTCAAAACCATAGGTTCTCGATTGATCGAGGTTATTGAGAAAGTCTTCTATGCGATGATCATCTTTGAGGTGAACTGGGAGAGTTGTCCGATTCCTTGAGAAAATTTGCCTCGAGTGCGTTTCGTCTAGGAGGTTATTACAGAGTAGGCTGCCACATTGTTGTTGTTTACATTTAATTTCGGCTTGAATTCTTGCAATTTTTTCAATTTTAAGACTCTTGTTTTTATTTGAAAAAGATTCGTCCGTTTCGATTCCCTTGAGGATGAAGCCGGGTATGGCTACCTTTTCCTCACTGTGTCTGAGTTCGATCGTCATGCTAGGAGCATCGATGGACTGTGAATAAGACATTTTGGATAAAAAGATAAAAATTATAGGTATTAGGAAAGCTGAAATTGAAACGAGTTGTTTCCAGGTTAGTTTGTTAGAGAGGCTGCTCATCATAAGAATGCTCCTGCAAGTACTGAGGAAAATAAAAAATGATTGAGAATAAAAGGCCACCGTTGCGGAACTTTTTTGGTTCTCCAGACTTCATCTGCCATGAGAGTGAGGTGAAAAACAACATGAAATATGCACCATTTTGAATTTAGGTGGAAAAAAACAGTGATTGAAAATCCATTGATTAGAAATAAAAAGAAGAGAATTTTAAAAGGGGAATTGATGTGAGCGATTTCTAGGGAGAAGCGCTTCTTAACAATTGCCCAAAAGGCATAAGAGAAGTGAAAGATCAAAACCAAAGAATAAAGAATCAAGAGTGTTTGATTCTTTTGGTGAATCATAAAAACCCTCGTTTCGAATCAATAGATTCAGAAGGCTTGTGGTATAGCATTCATTTTAAAAAAAAGGGAGAACGAATGGATATAAAAAAGATGAATCCAAATCAGTTCAAGGCCATCCTATTTGTTTTTTGTTTGGGATGGGTACCTCTGAACTCAGATCTTCGATTTGACTGTATGAGGCGGCACTTATCTGAAGCTTCCCAAATCAACACGGAGAGACTTCCTCGGTATTCATTGCTGACTCACGGTCAGTCCGAGTCCATTTCCAGGAAACTCATTACTTTAGAGACATGGGGTACCTACACAGCATTTTGGCTTTTCGATTGGGGTGCGCAATTCTATCAAATGCGTGACATTCGAGTTCTATGTGATGAATTTGTATCCATGAGTACGGTCCCTTTTTTCGTAGAATGGCGCCCCTTTGCTGGGGCGGTTCCTGCTTCCTATGAGTCCATTCAGGTGGGGGAGATTAAAAGAGAGATCAGTCGAGCTTTTCATGGATCCGGCTTTGAAGGCGTCAGCATGATTACATTAGGTTATCTGGACCAGTTAGTTGCTTACCCCGACTTTCATTGTATGGTTCGACATCTACTGGAGTCGATTGAGAGAAGTTCTCGTTTAGCTCCTTCTTACGTGGAGTTGGCGAAAACCCAAGGCCTTGAATCCCCTGTGTGGCTTTCTTGGAGATTTATTTGGACTCAACTCGAGCTTTTACCTCTGGCAGAGCAACTGGATCGGGAAGCTTTTCCTATTCAAATTCAAGGGATTCCATTGATATGTCAGGATGTCCCAAAAATAAAATAATGAGAGGCATTTGATTGTTTTTTGTCTAAATCTTGACAAGATGTTTTTATTATTATTCTAGTACTAAATAATAAATTTAAATTTGTAAGGTTTTATACGAGAATTATTTCAGTTTTGGGCTTTTTCTGTTTGTCATTAGCTCGCCATCTTTTGCTGGGCCATTTCATGATGGGTAAGGCGAGGGCGAATTGCTGTAATTGACCGTCCCCCTGAAATGCGCGTGGGGAGACCGACTCCTAGAGAGCGGTATTCGGGCCGTTCGTAGAGCCTCTGGGATCTTTGTAAGTGTTTCTGGGGTGTTGAGTAGAGGGCTTCAGAGAATGCCTAGAGAAACGCTCTGACAATAGAACAGGCGCGTCAAGGAGTATAGTTTGGGAGTGCTTTGCTGAGACTGGGGTATGAAATGGGTCTTTATTAG
>JANNCA010000015.1:0-2553 GCA_031386075.1 Oligoflexia bacterium | reverse complement strand
GTTGACCAGGAAAATCCTGACAATCTCCTTTTTTCAAACCCAAGACAAAAACTAAGAGAAACCCGACGACCCAACTCCTCCAAACTATCCAGCACTTGACCTTCACGGCAATCACTCGAGCCTCCTCCAAACTTTTCTGATAAACTCTCGTTTACCTAAATCCTTACTTGAACATACTGGAGTTCATGGGTAAATCTTACTTTATGCCAAAGTTTAAGTTCGACAAAGAAAAATACAAGAGAATCATGGAATCAGAAGGCATCCAAGCCACCCTCACACGACTTCACCAGGATTCAAATCAATGGGAAATTGAAGCATTTGAAGGACCTAAAGGATATCAGCCTGAAATGTGGACGGAACTCGACGAAGTGCGCAAGTTCTCGAGGGAACTTTGGGAGCTGGCACTGGAAAATGAAGGAAAATCAACCCACTAAGGCTTTTCTAGGCAGGTTGTCAGCTAGAAACTCGTTTGAGCTTAACAATCCCACGCTTTTCAAGTTTTCGAGTGATTTCAATCATCTTCAATTGGCCTGCTCCAACTTGAATCAATGTGACCTGCGGGGTTTCTAAAATCTCCTTAATCTCCGCACTCAAACGAGGCTTGGATTTCTCAAGAAATTTATTTTTTACCGCTTCACTTGCGAAATGAATCGCATAACCAGCATATCGAGAAGGTGTCTCAGAAATGACTTCGGCCAGCTCGAGATCGGGTAGCTTCAAAATATCCTCGAAAGTAATCACAAATTCGAGGGCCTTTTTGGTGTACTCTGGGTCCTCAGCCATCCCGACATCGATCATCTTTTGCCGCCGAGAACTTGGAGTTGCCTCTAAAAGCTCAACTAACTGCCTCAGGCCATCAGGATTACGCTTAAAACGAGTATAAACACCCATAAAATTAAACCTCTTTGTTCCAAATCAGTATTTAAAGATTATCGTCATTTTAAATGATATTATAAATAAATTAATGAGTGACGAAGAAACACCTCACACTTCAGACATTCAACCGGGCAACACTGGCGTCCGTGTTTTGACATGGGACAAATCGTCCACTCTTACCCAGGAAGAAGCCGAGGCCCGCCTCCACCAGGAGGGCTATGAGTCCTATCGATGGCATGACGTTTCCGGCGCCTCCTATCCCAGACACAAACACGCCTATCATGAGTGCTTGTGGATTCTAAAAGGCGAAATTCAATTCACTATCGGGAACCAAGTCTACCTCCTAAGAAACGGGGACCGGATCTATTTGCCGGCCCTCATCCTCCACTCGATCCTCGTTCCAAACCTCAATGTCAATGGCGTCACCTATTTGGTTGGGCAAAAGTGATTTACGGTGTCAGTGACGTAATCAGCTCACCTGCAATCATCTCAGAAACCGTAGGGTTGGGAACTTTAAGTAGATCATCTCTTTAGCTTTGTGCCAGTTTTCGAACGGATGAGTCGAGTCGGCTCACCTATAATGTGGTATCTAATTTTATCGGCCTCTGAATGGTTTCATTTCAATCGAGGATATTATGAATAGAGTTTCTTTTGAAAAAAACGGTTTAAAGACTTCTAAAATTGAGCTTGATTGCGGGAGCAAGTCCGAGTTTTCCAACGGAAGAAATAAAAAAGGAATATTTCAATCAAGATCTGTGTTGTTAGCAGGGGCAACTGGGCTTGTAGGGGGTTATTGTCTTCGCTTGCTTCTTGATTCTCCTGAAATTCTCGAAGTAAATATGATTACTCGTCGGCCTCTAAATATCGCTCATCCTAAATTGAAAGAACATTGTGTAGAGTTTTCAGAAATGGGTGACGTTTTCCCTCAAGAGGTAACTTGGGATGCGGTCTTTTGCTGCCTGGGGACTACTATGAAACAAGCGGGGTCTAGGGAGGAATTTAAGAAAGTTGACCTCGAATATGTCATCGCTCTTGCTGAACTTGGGAAGAAGCATCAGGCCGAAAAATTTCTTGTAGTGTCATCGATGGGCGCTAGTAAAAATTCCCCAATTTTTTACAGCAGGATCAAAGGACGGATGGAAGCGGAAATTTCAAAAATCGGATACAAATCAGTCGATATATTCCGACCCTCTTTTCTAGTTGGTCATAGGGCAAACCCAAGATTCGGAGAGCGGTGGGGTGAAAAAGCGATGCAAATTATAAATCCAGTTCTGGTAGGCCCAATGCGTAGCTATCGATCGATTTCAGCGGAAAGAATTGCTAGAGTGATGGTTTCAGTGGCAGCGCGATCCGAGATGGGCGTTCAAATTTATCCTTCAAATGAAATTCAAAGACTTTCCAGTGAAATCGTCCAATCAAGCGAGTGGGATCAATGACTCCGGCTGCAAGCCCTATTTCGGTATCATTTTACGCCAGTAATTATCTGTAAAACAATAAAAATTACACTTCAATCACGGAGATATAATATAATTTCAATCACCCTGGAAGTCATTCCGATATGGATTGTACGACGGTTTAACTCCCTTTTAATTACCCACGTAACTACTCACATTCATTAAACTAACTCGTCTGCTTTGGAGAAGCCGACTCATACATCTTGGTATGGACCTGGAATAT
>JANNCA010000001.1:0-2268 GCA_031386075.1 Oligoflexia bacterium | reverse complement strand
GAATTGAACTCTGCTGGGATCAAGGGAAAGTGATTCGCTTCCCGCAAGTGGATCAGCTGATTGAATTTCTAAAGAAGGCTGCATGATCTCGTTTAACCGGAGAACCAAGGTCTTTGTTTGTAAGGAACCTACTGATATGCGCTTACTATTACCCACAAGTCGGTCGCTATGCGAGGGCAAGGTTCCAGCCCTCCGAGAGATCACATAAACGTTTCCATCCTCGCCACAGGGTCATGACACCAGGTTCACCATCTCCCTTTCTACCTAAAAACCCACCCAGATTGGCAATCCATCGAACAATATCGCGTATGCGGGGTGGTTTTTTTGGAAATGATTTTGTTTTTTTGACTTTTGAGTAGAGAACCTTCCATTCTTCATCAGCCACAAAAGCTGTACACGGCAATTCTGGATTGGTGCGGGCAATGAGAGTGAGCCAATAAATTCTCCAGGCAATTATGCTCATAATTGTCAAATATCGCATTAGTCGATCTGCAGTCTGTAAACGACACTGTTCAACCCTAAGGCCAGATTTTAAAATTTTGTGGAACACCTCAATTCGCCAACGGAGACAATACCAAGCCACCTTTTCCTTTGCTTCTTCAAATGAGGTGACCGGCACATTAGTCAATAACATCCATTCAAGAGCCTCTTCTCCTGTTGGTGGATCCTTTTCGACAACGTTCACAGCATAAAGAACAAAATCAGGTAGTTTTTCGGTGTGATGGCGAATGTGCTGGCGGGGCGGATTCATGACAATTGAACCGAATCTTGTTTCAAGTTGCGCTATTCTTGCTGGCTTTTGATCTCTGGCTGGGATTTCAAGATCTACGATTCCAGAGCAAGGTAAAGCTTGAATCGTACTCCAAAGTTTCTCATATTTCTTTTTACAATAAGGTCCACTTTTGTTGATGTTTCGGTCTGTAGCCGCTCTTACTAGCAGAGAAGCCTGCAACCGATGGCCCAGTTCAAACAATTCATAAAAATCTCCCTCACGATCGCAAACAGTAACCACTTGAACTTGAGAGCCAAAAAAAGCCTCCTTTGTCTGTTTTATAGAGTTGAGCCATCGAATGCTTTCCTTATTCTCGATAGGAGTAAATTTTGTCCTCCTTTGTCCTTCTGGTACTGGTTTTCTTGTATAAATAGTTTGATCTAAAATACCTAGCGGTAGCCCATCTGTGCTTACGGAGAACGTCGTGTGCATGGCCAGACCAGTAGTGGTGTTCTTCTTTAAATTTTTATTTGAATACTTTGATATCATCCCAAGTCCTGCTGTTTTTTTGTGATTTGTATAATTAAAATAGCTGGTGTCTTGAATCGCCAGAATAGTTCCGAGTTCTTTTGCTCGTTCGAGCGTATTGCTCACATGGGACTGTAAAATTTTCTTCTCATTAACACTTTCATTTTGAAAGAATCGGTATGCCGCTTTTGTTTCTGCCCAGTCGCCACAGGCTTGATTAATCGGAGACTCTGGTGATGCAGCGAGCTTGTCTGCAAGCTTGACCAGCCTATCTTTGAGTCGCCGGTCTCCCAGATCAATTTCTCCAAATTCCTGAGAAGCCCATCCAGCAGTTTCATTTCTATTTTCCACGATCCCTCTTTTTTTTGTTTCAAAAGTCCTAATGTATAATTACATTAGGAAACAAGAATGAAAATAAGAATTGAGTTTGATGGCCCAATTTTGAATGGAAGCATATCGACAGCGCGCAGTCGCTGTGGGAAGCGGAACTGTGCGTGCAAAGATAAAAAGCCAAAACTACATGGCACCTATTACCGCTGGACCGGGATTATTGCAGGAAGGAGAACGACAAAGACAATTACCCTCGAACTCGCTCGGGAGTGCGAAAAACGAATACAGCGCTACAGGAAGCTCAAAAGACAACTTGATTTACTTCTAGAGCAGACGATTCAGGAGGCACCGTGGGTATCTGATGCGGAGAAACCTAAGGCTTGAGCTGGACTCTTGCGCTCGCATAGCGACCGACTTGTGGGTAATAGTAAGCGCTCAGGTGCCCTCAGAACTGAGACCCAGTGCCGATGCAAATACCATGATCTCGAACGTGCCCCATGCACTCTTTCGTAAGGACCTATCAAGAATTCAGAAGATGATGCTCTTTCGATATCTGGTCCATACGGTGGGCGATGTGCATCAACCTCTTCATGTAGGCAATGGAATGGATCGAGGAGCGAATCTCTGCGACGTAAAATGGGAAAATCCGGAAACAAAGCAAATTAAAACGCTCAATCTGCATACGGTCTGGGATGAAA
>JANNCA010000389.1:0-4628 GCA_031386075.1 Oligoflexia bacterium | reverse complement strand
CAACCACGAAGCCGGTAAGCCGATTCAGCTCGCTCGAGTGGAGGTCCAGCGGAGTCTCAGTGTTCTGAGGTGGGCTGCGGCTGAAGCTCAGCGATTTGCCGGGGAACTCCTTCGCTTGGACGCCGGAGCGACGGGACGGACTGGATTTGGTATTCATACGCGCTTTCCAAGGGGGGTCGTATTGGGAATTACACCCTATAATTTTCCTTTAAATTTAGTTTTGCACAAAGTAGCTCCAGCATTGGCCTGTGGTTGTTCAATTTTAATTAAACCCTCACTATTTACACCGCTGACTGCTTTACGAATGGCTGAGCTTTTTCAGGCTGCACTGCCTGGACTCGTTCAGGTGATCCTGCCGAAGGATGAGGCTACAGCTCAGTTGACCCGCCATCGACAGATTTCTAAAATATCGTTTACGGGCTCTGCTGCTGTGGGCTGGATGATTCGTCAGCAGGCTCCAGAAAAGCCAGTCACCCTTGAGCTGGGAGGGAATGCCTGGGTCATTGTTGGAGAGGACACTTCCTCTGAGTTTTTCCCGCGGATTGCCAAAAGAATCGCTGGCGGGGCTTTTGGATACGCAGGGCAGTCCTGCATCTCGGTTCAAAACGTCGCTGTTGCTTCCAGCGTTTGGCCTGAGTTTCAGGAGCATTTGAGATCTGCTACTCTGGCCACTGCCTATGGAGATCCCAGTTTGGATGAAGTCATGTCCGGGCCCTTGATTCACCGACAGGCAGTTCAGCGAGTGCAGGAGATTCTATCGCAGGAAAGACATGAAACGGAAAGGGTAGTATCCCAGAATTTATGCCTCAGCAAGGATTCATCTCAGTCGGGTGAAATGGAAAATTTGATCGCACCCACCCTGATTTTTCTCCCTCGTGCGAAAGTGGGGACTCCGCTGCCAACGATCGTTCGGGAGGAGATTTTTGCGCCCGTCATGACAGCTCGAGAATTTGGTGATTTGTCCGAGGTTATCCGGGAGATCAATTCAGGACGTTATGGTTTACAGACGGGAATTTATACTCAGCATTGGCCTACGATCGAAAGGCTTTATCGAGATCTTGAAGTGGGTGGCCTGGTCGTGAATGACGTTCCTACGACACGCTATGACCACCAGCCTTACGGTGGCCTCAAGGACAGTGGGCAGGGCCGCGAGGGGATTGCCTATGCCATGGAAGAAATGACGGAGTCTAAGTTTTTAGCTTTATCTTCGCATATCCTTTAGCTCTGGAGTCATTACATATGAATCTGTCGATTATCCACAGCCATAGCCGCTTCCTTGATGGCTTCTGAAAGAGTTGGATGGGCGTGGCAACTTCTTGCGATATCTTCAGCGCTTCCGCCGAACTCAATCACTGACACGGCTTCACTGATGAGATTGCTAGCCCAGGGTCCGATGATGTGCATCGCTAAGAGGCGATCGGTTTTTTGATCAGAGATGACTTTTACAAATCCTTCGGTTTCATCCATTGCTTTAGCTCGCCCATTCGCCATAAAGGGAAAGGTTCCGACTTTATAGGCGACTCCGCTGGTCTTGAGTTCTTCTTCGGTGGGGCCTACGGTTGCGACTTCTGGCCAAGTATAAATAACATTGGGAATAGCGTGATAATTGACGTGACCTGCCTGACCGGCCATAATTTCGACTGCCGCAATTCCTTCTTCTTCGGCTTTATGAGCAAGCATCGGTCCAGTAATGAGATCTCCGACGGCATAGATTCCAGCTGCTGCAGTTTGATAATGGGCGTCCACTTGAACACGGCCCAATTGATCTTTTTGAATACTGAGTTCTTCCAGTCCAAGTCCATCAGAATAGGGGCGTCGGCCCGTGCAGACCAGAATTTTATCACATTCGATTTGAGAAGAAACTTTCGTGGAAAGTTCTTCTATTTGGACTTGGATCCCTTTTTTACCCTGAGTAGCACCCGTACACTTTGTCGCTAGCTTGAATTCCATTCCTTGCTTGAGGAGGGATTTATAAAGTTCTTGTCCGACCTGTTTGTCCACTGTGGAGCAGATGCGGTCTTGATACTCAACAACAGTGACCTTGGCTCCCAGTCGAAGCCAAACAGAGCCCATTTCAAGCCCGATGACACCTCCGCCGATCACGACGAGGTGTTGAGGTACTTCCGTGAGTTCGAGAGCTTCGGTCGAGCTGAGGACTTGCTTTCCGTCAAACGGAAGGAAAGGGAGTTGAATGGGTTCGCTTCCCGTTGCTAGTAAGACATTTTTCGCAAATAGAATGCGCAAACCTGTTTCGGTTTGGACCTCCACTTTACGCTCAGGGCCCGAGTGAGGGGCGAGTTTAGCTTTTCCCGTCACCCCTTCAACTTTGTTTTTTTTGAATAGACCACCGACTCCATTCACGAGCTGACGAACGACAGCGTCTTTTCTCTTCATCATCTGAGCCAAGTCCAACTTGACCTCGCTGAGGACGATTCCGTGTTTTTGAAATTGCGTTTTGGCATGAAGAAAATGTTCGCTGGAATCCAAAAGAGCTTTAGAGGGGATGCATCCCACATTGAGGCAAGTGCCCCCAAATGTCTGACGCACATCAATGCAAGCTGTCTTCATTCCGAGCTGCGCCGCCCGAATGGCAGCCACATATCCAGCAGGACCCCCACCAATGACAATGAGATCAAAATGATCGGTAGCCATAATTAAAACTCCATCTTGAGCTTCTCAGGATGTTCGAGAAGATCTTTTAAGGTAACTAGAAAGGTGACTGCCCCTTTGCCATCGATGAGGCGGTGGTCATAAGAGAGGGCTAGATACATCATTGGACGAATTTCTACTTTGCCATTCACAGCCATGGGGCGGTCCTGAATTTTATGCATCCCTAGAATTCCACTTTGGGGGGGATTTAAAATCGGCGTAGAGAGGAGGGATCCATAAACCCCTCCATTTGAAATGGTAAATGTCCCACCTGACATGTCGGCGATGGACAGTTTTCCATCGCGAGCTTTGACAGCGAGTTCAGCAATTTTCTTTTCAATCTCAACAAATCCCAACAGTCCCGCATCACGAACAACGGGGACCACCAGGCCTCTTTCGCTTCCGACTGCAATTCCGATATCGTAGAAGTCATGATAAATGATGTCCCGTCCATCAATCGAAGCGTTGACCTCAGGGACGACCTTGAGGGCTTCTATCGAGGCCCGAGTAAAAAAGGACATAAAGCTGAGGGCTACCCCGTGCTTTGCTTTGAATGCTTCTTTATGCTGACTTCTCATAGCCATAATGGGACCCATGTCGGCCTCATTAAAAGTCGTCAAAATGGCAGCTGTATGTTGAGCTTGTACGAGTCGTTCTGCAATTCTGACCCGAATATTGGACATAGCCACCCGGCGCTCGCCCTGGCGGGATGATTGTGCAGGAGATGATCCAGTTGGGCTAGAGGGGCGGTTATTGCTATACTGAATGACGTCGCCTTTTGTGACCCGTCCGTCTTTTCCTGTTCCCGGAATTTGGCCGACTTGAGCCCCTTGTTTGGGGTCGAGCTCTGCAGCCCATTTCCGAGCTGCTGGTCCCATTCCTGTCGATTGGGTAGATGAACCAGTTGAACGGGGAGAGGGAGGAGCTTGTGTCGGGGCTTTGGGTGGAGTTGTACTAACAGTCCCCGTAGCTGCATCATCAACGTAAGCAATGATTTCGCCAATGGGGATTCGTTCGCCCTCTTGCTTGAGGATGGTTAAGGCACCTGAAAATTCAGCGATAATTTCGACAGTTGCCTTGTCTGATTCAATTTCCAAGATGAGATCACCCGATTTTACGGCCTGACCTGCTTTCTTGACCCATTTAAGGATGCTGACTTCTGTGATCGATTCACCTACACTGGGCGCCAATACATTGTGTTTCATAATAGAGCTTTCTGAATCAGGGCTTCTTGTTCCATTTCGTGAAGTTTATGAGATCCTACGGCTGGAGCAGCCCCAAAATCCCTTCCAGCATACTGAATGGATCGGCCTCCTGCTTTGTCTTGAAAAAGATCAAAGCCACCGCTCCAAGTGTTAAATACGAAACTCCAGGCTCCCATATTCCGAGGTTCTTCTTGAACCCAAAGGAGGGAGTGAGCGTTTTTATAGCGATTCAGTATTTTTGCAAGTTTTTCTTCGGGCCAGGGATAAATCTGTTCCAGTCGGACTAAGGCAATGTCGAATTTTTTCAAGGCCGCTCGTTCAGTGACGAGTTCGTAATAAATTTTACCACTACACAAAAGGACTTTACTGATAGCGGCTGCTTGGTTGTCTGAGGAGATTGACGGATCGTCTAAAGTTTCTTGGAATGATCCCGTGCTCATGTCTTTGAGCTCAGATATCGCCTGTGGGTTTCTGAGCAAGCTCTTGGGCGACATGATGACCATCGGCTTCCGGAAATTCCTTTTGATTTGACGACGTAGACCATGGAAAAGCTGAGCAGGAGTGGTCAGGTTACAAACGCTGAGGTTATTCCGCCCGCAAAGCTGAAGGAAGCGTTCGAGTCGGGCACTGGAGTGCTCGGGGCCTTGGCCTTCAAATCCGTGAGGGAGTAAAAGAGTTAGGCCACTCATCCTCTGCCATTTTGATTCAGACGAAGCAATGAACTGATCAATGATGACTTGCGCTCCATTCGCAAAATCTCCAAATTGAGCTTCC
>JANNCA010000375.1:0-6685 GCA_031386075.1 Oligoflexia bacterium | reverse complement strand
TTTGAAGAATCAGCATTTCGTTGGAGCAGTGTTCATTGGAAAGCCCTTGCAGAGGGAAAGAGAATTGCTAAAGAACCCAAGCTCGGAGGGATAGGGGGGCCGTTAGGCGCAGTTTTAGAAAGAACCCCAGCTCGATCCATGATTTTCAAAAAAGCCCGAGAAGGTGTGCTTTCTAAAACGAAAGGTCACTATCCTGCGCCCTTGGAAGCCATTGACGTGATTCAAAGCACGGGTGGTTACTATGGTAAAAAAATTAAAGGCGCTGAGCGGGATGAGGCGATGAAGCGCGAGGCTCAGGGTTTTGGAAGGCTTGCAGCGACAGAGGTTTCTAAGAATTTGATTCGACTTTTCTTTTTAACCGAATCAGTCAAAAAATCCAAAGGCCTTCCTGCTGGCACCTCGGTCGAGGAATCCTCAGTGCTTCAAGGAGGTGTTTTAGGGGCTGGGGTCATGGGAGGAGGAATAGCGCAGCTTTTTGTCGCAAAATCGATTCCTACCAGAATGAAGGATCTGAATCAGGCAGCTTTGAGTTTAGGTGTAGAGTCAGCTGCTAAAATTTTTCAGAAGCAGGTTCAAAGAAAGCGAATCACCCAGCGCCAATTCCTTCAAAAGCTGAACTTGATTTCACCCGTGGTTGATTATTCAGGGTTTCAAAATGTGGATGTCGTGGTTGAAGCCATCATTGAGAAAATGGATATTAAGATCAAGGTTTTGCAGGACCTGGAGACTTCTATCAGTCCAGATTGTATTGTCGCTTCAAATACATCTTCGCTTTCTATTACAAAAATGCAGGCGGTCTTGAAAAATCCGGAGCGTTTTTTGGGGATGCATTTTTTTAATCCAGTCCATAAAATGCCACTTGTAGAGATTATTCGTGGAGAAAAAACCTCGGATCAGGCAGTGGCTACCCTTTTTCAATTGAGTAAACAGTTAGGAAAAACCCCGATTGTTGTGAAGGATTCTCCCGGGTTTTTAGTCAATCGGCTTTTAGCGCCCTATTTGAATGAGGCTGTGTATCTTTTAATTGAAGGGGTGGCGATTCCGGAGGTGGACCGAATTCTTGTGCAGTTTGGGATGCCTATGGGTCCGATGGAACTGATCGATGAGGTGGGGATTGATGTTGGAGAGAAGGTGGGTCACATCCTTCATGATGCCTTTGGAGCCCGAATGCTTCCGGCGCCCCTCCATGCCCAGGTGATTGCAGCAGGTCGGCTTGGCAAAAAGACAGGGCAGGGTTTATACACCTACGAAGGGCATAAAAAAACTAAGGTTTTCGATCCAAAAATTTACAAAATTGTCGGCATCACACCCATTCAGAATGCAGTTTCTGATGAAGAGGTGATCGAGCGCTGTCTATTGCCTATGATGAATGAAGCCTCCCGGTGTCTTGAGGAAGGCGTCGTAGGGAGTGCTTCTGAACTCGATCTCGGTATGATCATGGGGACTGGTTTTCCTCCTTTTAGAGGGGGACTCCTGAGATACGCAGACACCCTAGGGGCTCAAACCATTGTGGATCGGCTGAGGAAGTATGAAGCCCGTATGGGGGCTCGATATCAACCTTCACAAGCTATTTTAGCCAGGGCGGAGCATGGACAAAAATTCTACCCGGTCTGAACCTGATTCCAGGGTCGGTGTTGTCCGACACTTATGGTTGAGTTCTTGGACTTCATGGGTGGGGTTTCGATACTTGAAGTCCAAAAAGAACTCTCAGTTTCTGAGCTTTATCACCCTCCTCTCTGTTTTAGGGGTGAGCTTGGGCGTTACAGCCATGATCGTTGTTCTTTCCGTAATGGATGGTTTTGAGTCAGAGCTGAAAAAAAGGATGATGTCCTCTGACCTTCATGTATTAATTCAGCCTACACAGACAACCCCTGGGTTTGAATCGGGTTTTGTACCTCAAGGGTCCCTTTCGATTTCACAGATTGAGAGGTGGAAGAAAAAATTTCATTCTCAGATTGAGAGTTTTTGGCCGATTGTTGCAACCGAAGCTATTCTCAAATCTGGGCACCGGGTCACAGGCGTTATTGTCAAAGGTGTCGGTCAAGACCGATTGAATGTTTTGCTGAAGCAGGTCATCGAGTCTGCCGATTCTTCGCTTCTCCTGGAAAAAAAGGGGGGGGATACTGTTCGATTGCCTGGCTTATTCATGGGACAGGAATTGGCATATGAAATGGGGTTAATTCCGGGAGATCAGTTGACATTGATTTCGCCAACCGAAATGGAAGGCCCGTTGTCGGCCGTGCCGAGATTTAAGCGTTTTGTCATAGAGGGGGTTTATCACTCAGGGCTACCTGATCAGGAACTTCATACCGTATTTGCGCACGAGGAGGCGGTTCGCTCTTTTCTTCGGAAAATTGGGGTCGTTTCTCAGTGGGAAGTTTCGGTGAAGGATTTTGATCAAGCCCCCCAGATCGCTCAAGAGATTCGGGCAGAGTCACCCTTCTTGAAAGTGGAAGACTGGGTTCAATTGAATTCGCACCTCTTTGCGTCACTTCGGCTGGAGAGGTTTTCCATGTTTATTATTTTGGCTTTTATCATCGTGGTCGCATCTTTTAATATTGTAACGACGTTAACGCTCATGGTGTTGGAAAAGAAAAAAGAAATTTCCATTCTGAAAGCAATGGGGGCACGGCAGGGTCAAGTAGCAGCCATTTTTTTGGCTGAAGGGATGTTGATTGGGACACTGGGAATTGGGAGTGGTCTAGGTCTAGGGTTGATTCTGTGTACTTTGCTCAAGCGGTATGAATGGATTACTCTGCCCGATATTTATTATGACCGAACCCTTCCCGTGACTTTTGATCCTCGTTATTATGCTTTGGTGGGCATCTGCGCCTGGGTCATTGTTGTGGCAGCTTGCCACTATCCCAGTCAGAGAGCAGCAAAACTCAAACCTTTAGAGGGGATTCGGTTTGGGTAGTTGCACTTGTTGTTATTTCGTTATAGCCTAGATTATCCCATTATATTAGCTTTTCACGGAGTTCTTTCGAATGATTCGGTTAAACAGGCCACTTAAGTTCCTCTTGCTGATTTCTTTTAATGCGATTTTTTTTACAGGCTGTGTTCAAAAAGGCCCTTCAGTCCATTCCGATACTTGGGTGATTGGAGAAATAGCATCCATGACTGGGATTGAAGCCACCTATGGACTCGCAGCTCACCAAGGTATCATGCTCGCGGTGGATGCAGTGAATTCAGCAGGGGGTGTTCGAGGTAAAAAACTGAAGTGGATCACATTAGATTCTCAAGGTAAGCCAGATGAAAGTGCGAGAGCCGTGACTCGTCTTATTTTTCAGGACCACGCTCAGGTCATTTTGACTGGGGTGATTAGTTCGAATGCACTCGCTATGGCTCCCATAGCTCAAGAAAATAAAATACCTTTGATTGCTGCGATTGCGACTCACCCAAAGGTCACTCAGTTGGGCAATTTTATTTTTCGAATCTGCCTGATGGACTCTTTTCAGGGCAATGTCATGGCCCGATTTGCTCTCGATCATTTAAAGTTAAAAAAAATAGCCATACTTCGAGATATCAAGAGTGACTACAGTGTGGGCTTGGCTGATACCTTTACTACTGTGTTGAAGGGCGGGGGTGGGGAGATTGTCCTTGAGCAAAGCTATAGTGCCGGTGATATTGATTTTAGATCCCAGTTGACCGCAATACGTGCACGGAAACCCGATGCCCTTTACTTGCCTGGCTATTACACCGATGTTTCACTCATTGCTCGTCAGGCCCGAGAATTGGGTTTGGATATTCCTCTTTTAGGGGGTGATGGCTGGGATTCTCCTAAGTTGAAGGAAATTGGGGGTCAAGCGCTCAGCGGGAGTTATTTCTCAGGCTTTTACTCTTCAGCATCTCCTACAGTCAAGCTTAAGGATTTTATCGCATCGTATCAGAAGAAATACCACGAGCTGCCTGAAGGTTTAGCTGTCATGGGTTACGAAGGGGTTCAGATTCTCGTGGATGCTTTGGAGCGAGCCCCCCAGTCGAATTCAATAGGGATTCGGGAGGCTCTTGCGGCGAATCATCCAGTAGAAACTTTGACGGGGCGAATTTCAATGGATCAAAATCGAAACGCTCTGCGTTCAGCCGTCGTGCTAAAGATCGAGAAAAGTGGAAATCTAAAATACGAGGTTACGGTGAGTCCCTAAGAGGAACTACCGGGGAATCGACATAAAAAGGCAGTGCCTCGCCCAGGTTGGCTTTCTACCCATACTGAGCCATCGTGGCGTTGCATAATGTGCTTCACGATGGCGAGGCCGAGTCCAGTTCCTCCCTGTTCTCTGGATCGAGCTTTATCCACTCGATAGAATCTCTCAAACAGGCGTGAGTGATGCTCCGGAGGGATTCCTGGGCCTGAATTCCGAATCGTCAGGAGAGTATGGCTATCAGGGGCAGGCTCCCAGTAGATGTCAATTTGGCCATTCATGGGCGTATATTTGGTCGCATTATCTAAAAGATTGACCAAGACTTGTTCAAGTCGTCTAGGATCCGCCAGAACATAGGAGGCGTGATTTTCCAGGGAAATCGAATGTCTCTTGCTTTCAAAGGCCCCGTTCATTTGCCGTAAGATGCGTGAGGTCACCTCTTCCGTATTCATTTGGGTCTTTTGAAGGACATCTTTGGACTCTAGAGAAGAGAGATCCAAGAGGTCATTGATGAGGTTCATCAGCCGATCGGTATTTCTGGCAATAACCTCTAGAAATTCTGGAACGACGGGTCCTCCCTGCTTGCAGTCAAGCAAAAGGGTATCAGCATAACCTTTGATGGCTGTGAGAGGGGTTCGGAGTTCGTGGGAGACATTAGCTACAAAGTCAATTCGGATTTGCTCTGCTCGCTTGAGGTCCGTTACATCGTGAAAGACTCCAACTGCACCGTAAATCGTGTTTTGAGCTTGTTTGAGAGGGGAGACTGATAAGGAAAAGAATCTTCTCCCTGTGGCATCATCAAGGGGGATGGCTTTCACTGAGCTAGATTTTCCATTTTTAAGTGCCACATGAAAGGCTCCAAGAATTTCTGAGTCTTCAAAGATTTCCCAGAGTCGCTGATGGGTGTGAATTTTTTGATCCCCAAAGAGGAGTGCAAATCGACTGTTGTAAAATAGGGGGGTTTCCTCTTGATCCACTGCCAAAATAGCATCTGAGATGGCGCTCATGAGCGTGGCTTGTTCTTCTCGTTCAGTTTTTAGATTTTGGATTTTGGATTCAAGATTGCGTCGTATTTCTTCGAATGACTCTTCTAAATCAGACAGGTCACTGTAGGGGCCTGGCGCTGTGCCTTTGAGTACACTCTTGGCACGAATTACGAGTTTCCCGATGGGAATAACTAAGTTTTTAGCCAAAAGAATAGCTGAGATCGTCAGCATGATGAGGGTTAGCAAAAAAAGGAAGGCGAGTGAGGTGTCAAAAATTTTGAGAATTGAAGTAAACATGAGTAAATCGGGCGACAAATGGAGCTGGGTAGAAAGATGCCTTTTGAAATAAAACCGAGTTAAAATCCCACAAGCCCCCATGAGAGCCACTAAAATGCTGGCTTGAGACACGATCACTCGAAGAAATCTTTGCGAAGGAGTTCGATTAGGATGAAATTTCAATTCGATATCCAACTCCCCGTATGGTCTCTATGATTTCTGAGCACCGGCCTAGTTTCTTTCTGAGTCCAAACACGTGAGTGTCGATCGCTCGATCCACAACAGCGACGCCCTGTCCTTGAACGAGTTCAATCAGTTTTTCTCTGGACAAAACTTTTCCTCGGTTTTGCATCAAGGCAGTAAGCAGCTTGAACTCAGAAGGAGTTAGGGTGACTTCCTCTGGTCCACAAAATACTCGGTGAGCCTCTATATTAACTTTAAGGTCTCCGACTTGAATTTTTTCAAAACCATTGCTCTCTGTTGGGAGCGTGATGCGTCTCAGGAGAGCACGAATTCGTGCAAGAAAAACAGGAATTTCAAAGGGTTTCGTTACATAATCATCTGCCCCCATTTCCAGGCCAAGAACAATGTCAGAGGTGTCTGCCCGTGCAGTGACCATGAGGACTGGAATACTTTGATTTATTTTTTTACAAATATCCAGGCCAGAGACACCGGGAAGCATCCAATCTAACACGACTGCGTCATATTTATTTTCTTCTAGAAGGTGGAGGGCTTCTTCTCCATTTTCTGTTTGAAAGGTTTCGTAGCCTTCTCTTTTTAGATGTAAGAGCATTAAATCTCTGACATCTTTTTCGTCTTCAATGACTAAAATTTTAGCTTTATGGGTAATGGTTGGCGAAGTTTTTCGAGTTTCTGGTTGCATGAACCCATTCATAATCGCCTTCGAACCAGAGGTCAATCCAATCATGGGGTCATCATCGGTCAATGATGGGTTGTGAATTTACCTCATTGAAGCTAAGTGTGCATCTGAGGTGAGGGAACTTATGCCATTTAGAAATAAAACGACTCGACGAGAATTTGTTCAACTGGTGGGTGGAGGAGTGGCTTCTGTTTATCTTAGCGGATGTTTGACTGCTCAAAAGGCGCAGCGCAGTCTATCAGCCGATCTTAAATTTCCTCTTTTGTCTCAGCTTGGACCCTTCGAACGAGCATTAGGAGATCAAGCTGCTCGAGTGTTTTCTGGCGATCAGCCTGACCGTGCTCATTCAGTGTTATGGGATAAGAAGAAATGGCTGGCTTCGCAGGGGGGGCAACTGCCAC
>JANNCA010000337.1:0-2676 GCA_031386075.1 Oligoflexia bacterium | reverse complement strand
GTTTCTTCCGGTAAGTTCGCATACCAAATCAACATAAACTGAGAAAATGCTATATAGGCCCAAAAAACTGTAAATGCGAACATGAACTTACCTAAATCATGAAGGTGGTTGTCGTTCAAAATCCCATCAAGTTTACCTGTTGAACGCATATAGAGAGTCAATAGGCAGGTAGCAGCTAGAGTTGAATAAAAGAGCCCAGAAAAGCAGTAAACTCCAAACATGGTACTAAACCAGTGTGGATCTAAAGACATCAGTTGGTCAAAGCTGGCCATAGTAAAAGTGAGGGCAAAGAAAATCAAAAACGCGGGGGCCAATCCCCGATTCTTCAAAGTCATCGCATAGCTCTTCGACTTGTCTTGCCGAATCGAATTCCCTACCATCAAATATGAAAAACCGATCCAGATCAAAATTCCGATAACATTTCGAACTACGAAAAAAGGGACGCTCAAATAACTAGATTTACCCTGCAAAACAAGGTCACCCTGAACGTGCTCTGCATGACTCCAAATATAAAGATGAGAAATACCAAAGTATAAAACACCAAAACTCAGGAGGACGACGGGCAAGTAGGAGGTCAATGATTCACTTAAACGCCGAATAGGTGCACTCCACATAGCTCCAGTGAGCCACTGAAGCGACGCGAAAAAAGCCCCACCCAATCCCAATGACATAAAGTAGAAATGATTCTGAACAAAACTCGCCCATGCCCGAGACGGATCAGACTGGAGCCCCCAGATAAAGGTGAGTGCTCCGAGAGCAGCCATAACAAGAAGGAGCATCGTAGTTCTTGGACTGACCTGATAAGACCCTGGATTCTTAATGGTAGTGCTTGCCATAATTTAATTAGACTCCTGCTCTAAAAATTTGAGATCTTCGGCAGTCGGATGCTTCGAGCGTTGTAATACTCGGACATAGTGAATGGCTGCCCAACGGTCTCCCGGTGAGATCTGAGAAGCATAACTCGGCATGAGATTTTGCCCCATAGTGACAGTATGATAAATACTTCCGTCTGGCCATTTTCGAACCTTGTCGGATTGCAACGAAGGTGGCCGAGGGAACTTTGGAACGACAGAGCCGTCCCCCTCTCCCGAAGGTCCATGACAAACGATACAGTAAGTATTGAAAATATGTTTTCCTCTAGCTAATACAAGAGCAGTAGGTCGTAGGGGGTTTTTCAATTCTTTACCTGCAAGCTCGGGATCTTGAGCATAAGCATAAGGTTCATAATTTCGAGGTACGGTTCCTTGAATTGGCATTTTCATCGAACCTTCGGCTTGAGCCTTCAGTGCAGGACTGTAAACCATATCCGGCATATAAATCACATTAGGCTCTTCATGCCGGCAGCCGATCCCAATCAAGACAAGAGTCGATAAGACCCCTAATATTCTTTTACTCATGGTCAAAACCATCCCTCAGTATAAACAGCCTTCACTTCTTTGGCACCGGCCTTCTTCAAGAAAACGGAAGCTTCGGATTCATTCAAAGGAGCCTCAATCACGAGAGCAAACCGATCCTTTGTGATGCGAGGATCAAAACTTTTCCGAGTTAAGTTAGGAAGACGGTTAAACACAAACATCCCCGCTGCTGTTGCAAGCCCAGCAAATAAAATCGTGCACTCAAACATAATAGGAACAAAAGCTGGCCAGGAATTAAAAGGTTTTCCACCGACGTTAATGGGCCAATCAACGACTGAAGTCCAATACTGTAGTAGAAATCCTAGACTACCCCCTGTCAATCCTGCAGCAAAGGTGATGAAAGGAAGTGGAGAACGTTTGAGTCCTTGTGCTGCATCCATTCCATGAATCGGATAGGGAGTAAAAGTATCAAAATTCTGATACCGAGCATCTCTTACCTTTTCAGTAGCAGTCAACAAAGCATCCGGATCTTCAAAAAATCCGATGACTCCAGCCAAATGTTTCGACGAACCCTTCTCGGTTTTAAGCATGGGATGAAGCCTCCTTTGAGTGCGAGGATTGGGATCCAGATCCAGGATGAGGAGAGTGGCCTCCCTCTGGAGCCATCACTCCTTTGACCTCTGCCATAGCAATCACAGGCAGAACTCTGCAAAAGAGGAGGAACCAGATGAAAAACCAGCCAAAACTTCCTAAGGTAATTCCCCAATCGTAAAAGGTCGGGACATAATATTTCCAGTTCGAGGGCAAAAAATCACGGTGGAGAGAAGTCACCACAATCACAAATCTCTCAAACCACATTCCAATATTCACAAAGAGAGAGACCACAAACATAATTGGAATACTGGTTCGACATTTTTTGAACCAAAAAACCTGTGGAATAATCACGTTACAGGTTGCCATGATCCAATATGCCCACCAATACGGCCCAAATGCGCGATTGATAAAGGCAAACCGTTCGAAAGGACTCCCGCTATACCAAGCGATAAAGAACTCGCAGGAATAAGCGTATCCAACCAACATCCCAGTCGCCATGATGATCTTATTCATCTTCTCTAGATGACCTAGGGTAATATAATCTTTGAGATTGAACATTTCGCGTGCAATCACGAGGAGCGTCACTACCATTGCAAAGCCAGAAAAGATCGCTCCCGCCACAAAATAAGGAGGGAAGATCGTCGTGTGCCAACCTGGAAGATTCGAAACCGCGAAGTCAAATGACACAACACTGTGCACAGATAAGACCAGAGGCGTAGACAAGCCC
>JANNCA010000328.1:0-10843 GCA_031386075.1 Oligoflexia bacterium | reverse complement strand
GAACCAGAGAGATTACGACCCAGTAGCTAAACGATTTTTGAGTCCCGATCCACTGTTCCTGGAGCACCCAGAAAAGTGCGTGGATAGCCCAGTCGAGTGCAATCTCTATGGTTATGCTAGGAATAATCCAGTGAACTTTGTGGATCCGAGTGGGTTGCTGGGTGCAGCGCCTCATGTAATTGGTGCTACTATTAGTCTAGGAATATGGGCGTATCATGAGGTTAATTCCAGTCATGTGACTGGCGAAGCAATTCATCCTACTAGTTCGCCTGTTGATTTCTTCGCTGGATCTGCTGGAGCTAGGTTGGGCAGTGGGTTAGCTGGAGGCCAAGGTGTAAGTGACTCACTATCAGCTGACATGGGAGCAAGGAATTTTAGATATATGACATCTGGAGAAGTTAATGCTGTTCATGAAACTGGCTACCTTAGAGGTGGACGCGAAGGTGTGACTTTTTGGACCAATCAAGAGATGAAGTCGGCCTCTACTGTACAAGAACGTCTGGCTTTGCCAAATTCGCCTACCCATCGCATGGAATTTGATATTCTAAACAATCCGGCAACCCAACAAGGACGAGTTGCTCCCAATTTCTACCAGCCTGGAAAAGGCTTTGAAATATTTACAAAAGATCCGGTAAAAGTTGATGTTATTAACGTTCAACAGCTTAAACATTAGGTTAATAGATGAAAATAATAGTATCTGATCCATTCGATTTTAAATTTAGCAATGGGACAAACTCAACGCTCGTTCGGAAAGTTGTAAAAGCCCCATTCACAGATTCTAACAATACGGAATATTATTACGCGTACTTAACAGCAGTTGAGAGAGTAGAGTCAGGGCAGGTTGACCACTTTCTTATTGCTTCTCGTCACGTTGGTAAAAGTATCATAAACAATAGTGGTTTTGTTCATAAAGATGCAGTCATGATCAATATCGGTATTCCTGTAGCTCCCACACCTCAGTTACTGGAAAATTATAAATATAAGTTAATTGGTTCTATTGAATCATAGTAAGTGACAATGAAAATAGAGCCTAGTGAAGTCAATATTATCGGAGAGTGGAAATCCATAAATAATCAAATAGTTGCAGTACTTACTGTTGCTTCTGGTAAATATGGAGCAATTGCAAGTCATGTTGGGAGTGAGTTTCGTTCTGGTTTAGAGGTTGGACAGAATATTATAAATGGAGCTTCTACTGGTATTGGCTTAGTTGATTGGGCAAAGACTACCTTTAGTGATGGTATGACCATCAAGGATGGTCGGTAATGTCGTCTTGCACTTTTATTATTATTTCCATAATAGTCGCACTCTCGCTCTATACAGTTCGTATCGGTAAGGTCTATGTGGATAAAACAAATGTTAAAAAATACATTCCAGGTTCATATAGATATATTACAGAGGGCCTATTTACTCCAAAATACTGTTGGCCATTTTTGGCGATGTTGACCCTTATGGTACTTGGCTATTTTTGTACTGAACACGAAAAAAAGATAATAATAAATCGAGACACACCAACTATTGCTATTAAGTAGCTCGATATAATTCTACTTCCCCGACATCCGCAGCCTTGAGCTGTCCGTAAAGGTCAATGCTCATCTCAATACTTCGATGCCCCAATAGGGCTTGGAGTTGATACATTTGCCCACCCGTCATGTGTACACAGACTGACTGTCTTGCGATTTAGCTTAACAATGGTACCGGCAATCTTTTGTCCCAGTTCTGAAGTAAAAAAGACCTTGTCTCCTAATTGTAATTCCAGCATCTGGTGATGTGTCTTTGCATCTCTAATGAACCTAATGCGACCAACAAGTAAACACCCTCATCAAACGAATTGCTAGGTCAATAAAACTTTTTAAAACGGAGTCGCTTGATCAATGAGCTCAGCGATGTCCATCACTTTGACTTTGTCTTGCATGTCCTTGGATTTGACTCCGTCGGTGATCATGGTCATGCAAAATGGGCAGGATGAAGCAACGATATCGGCTCGAGTCGCTAGGGCTTGCTCGGTTCTAGCGATATTGATCCGCTTGCCGATTTTTTCTTCCATCCACATGCGTCCACCCCCTGCGCCACAGCACATGCTGTCATCGTGGTTGCTCTTCATTTCGACTAAGTTAATAGATGGAAGTGAGTTGAGTACATCTCGAGGTTGGTCGTAAATATTGTTCCAGCGACCCAAATAGCAACTGTCGTGGAATGTCACTGTCTGGTCTAAAACTTTGGACGGCTTGATTTTACCTTCTGAAATCAATTGGGCGATAAATTGGGAGTGGTGGAAGACTTCGTAGTTTCCACCAAAATCTTTGTATTCATTTTTTATCGTATTGAAACAGTGAGGGCAAGCCGTAACAATTTTTTTCACTTGATATCGATTCAGCGTCTCAATATTTCCTTTTGCCAGGGTTTGATAAAGGTATTCATTTCCAATGCGTCGCGCTGGGTCCCCTGTGCACTGCTCTTCTGTTCCTAGAATCGCAAATTTGACCGCAGCCTTTTTAAGAAGACTGGCAAACGAGCGAAGGACTTTTTTATTTCGGTCGTCATAAGATCCTGCGCAACCTACCCATAAAAGGACATCAACTTGCGAGTCTTCAGCCATTGTCTTGATGGAGAGCCCATCAGCCCAATGAGCTCGATCTGCAGCGCTAAACGCCCATGGAGTTGCATTCGTTTCCATGTTTTTGAAAACAGATTGAACTTCGGCAGGAAATCGAGACTCCATCATCACCAGGTTGCGGCGAATATCGTAAATCTTGTCCGTGTGCTCAATGAAAACGGGGCAAGCAATTTCACAGGCTCTGCAGGAGGTGCAGGCCCAAATAACATCTTCCGTCACATGCTCATCAATGATGTGAGAAACATCATCTAACTGACCATTGAGTATCTTGTCCTTGTTTTTGTACATGTTGTTTTTCAGATCTAAAATCAACATCTTCGGAGTCAGCGGTTTTTGGGTGTTGTGCGCAGGGCAAAGGTCTTGGCATCGACCACATTCGGTGCAGGAGTAAGAGTCGAGAATGTCTTTCCAGCTCATGTCAGTTGTTTTTGCAACCCCATATTGCTGGACCGATTCATCTTCGAAATGAATCGGCCTCATGCCTTTTGCGCGGTCTAAGGTCTTTAAGAAAGTATTCGGTCCTGCTGCTACAATATGAAGGTGTTTGGAGCTAGGAATATAGACAGCAAAACTTAAGACAATAAGCATGTGAATCCATTTGAAGAAGGTGCTCATTGAGTCGTTCGTTTCAGTGCTGAATCCGATTGGGTCCAGAAAGTGAGCCAGTGTGCTTGAGACTGGCATTGCAGTCCGGTACCATGGGTTGGCTCCAAGAATGTGGAATCCATTCATGAGAAGGATCGACATCATGAGAGATCCAGTCAGAAGAAGGACGATGTTTGCGTCTTTCGATTTGCCTAATCCCTCAGGGCGGATGATGTACCGGCGATAGCAAGCATAGCTGACAGCGCCTAAGACGGCGAGAGTAAAAAAATCCTGAAGAAATACTAAGGCCGAGTAAGCATTGTTACCAATAAATTGGAAATTGATCGGTTGATAGAGAGTTGAGGCAAATTGCTCCAAGGTTCCCAGGGTTATAATCAAAAATCCCCAGAAAATAGTTGCATGCATGATCCCGGCAGCTCGTTTTTTTAAAACGGCTTTTTGACCGAGGACATTGGCTAGGGTTGCTAAAATTCGCTCAGGGATTCGGTCGAGTCGAGCAGCTTTTCCCTTGTGGCTTTTCATGAGCTTAATGAGGATGCTGAAGCGGTAACCTGAGTAACTGAATGCCGATCCTGCTAAAATTAAGAATAGAAATGTCTGCCAAGTCATAGGCGATCATCTTAATGAGAAGGGTCGATGAATACAAGAAAGTTCTGGATCAGGCTTTCTTGGCTCCAGGTGAAAGGGGATTTTAGGTTCAATGCTCCTTGAGAGGAGATCAATTAGATTGCCAGGCTTGAGCGGGACTTTTATTTTTTTTAGATTTTAATTTCTTTTTAGATTTTGAAGAAGGTTGGCTAAATGTTTGAAGCTTAGAGAGGTGGACTGCTTTTACTGTTCGACCCCGCTTCGTAATAGCTATTTTTCTATAGGCGACTGTTTTTCCTTCCTTCTGGAAGGTTTCTTCTTGGATAGAAATCCATTGTGAATGGGAGAGAATTTTTAAAATCTTCTCAAACTCTGGGCGTAGCAACTGAGTGCTTTCTGTGAGTTCTTCGTAGATCCGCCCTGCCGGTCGGCTTGGGTAAGCCGAGGCAATGGCCATGATTTTTGCAACCCATTGTTGTTCTTTTTGGTCAAGAGGTCGAGTAGGGAGAAGGTGGATTGATTCCGTGGGAAGGCAAACGTCGCATTGGCCACAGGGAGTTCCAGAATCGTTTTGATCTCCAAAATGATGGATCAATCGAAGCATTCGGCATTGAGTTGATTGAGCGAAGTGAATCATTTGGCGAAGTTGTTGTTTTCTATGATTTCTTTGTTCAGAATAAGATTTTTCCCAAACCTTGGTTCCGATAGACAGCTTTTCCTCTAAGTCGATTTCAACACCTCGATGGATCCTGAGTTTCTCGAGAGCCGTTTCAAAGGCCGCTTCTTCAGTTTTGACATGGGAAGGGTTTGTGGAGGTAGACTGAAGGAGTTCTTTAAATTTGAATTTAGGAACTTTTTGTTCATTGAGGGTGAGATATATTTTTTTTAATGAAGAAACCTCAGGATAGTCACGCTCAAAGAAGAAGTCATGAGTTCTTTGGTCTGAAAAAGATTGAAGCAATAGGGCTTGGGAGGGTTTACCGTCTCTACCTGCCCGGCCGATTTCCTGATAATATCCTTCAACACTTCCAGGGAGTGCGGCGTGGATAACGGTTCTAATGTCTGGTTTGTCAATTCCCATACCAAAGGCAACGGTGGCGACGATGAGATCGAGTCTGCCTTCTAGGAATGATTCTTGATTTCTTTCCCGATCTGCGGGAGTCATGCCTGCATGGTAGATCCCTGTTTTATATTTGCTTTTAAGATCTGAAAAAAGAGTTTCAGCATTTTTTCGTGTGGGGGCGTAAATGATGGCGGGAAGTCTTTCGCTTTGCTTAAGTAGGCCTAAGATCAGTCCGGACCTTTCATTGGACGGGGATTCAATGACTTGAATCCCAATATTGGTTCTCCTAAAGCCATGAATAGATCTCATTTCTTGGGAGAGCTGGAGTTGTTGGACAATGTCGTTTTGAACTAAGACCGTAGCAGTGGCTGTGAGGGCAACAATCGGTGACGGTCTGAGTTCTCCAATTCGGTCACCGAGGAGGCGGTAATCAGGTCTAAAGTCATGTCCCCACTGAGATATGCAATGGGCTTCATCAATTGCGATCAGCGTAGGGAGTCTTTTTTTGAGCATTTCTACAAAACCTGGAACAGAAAGTCGTTCAGGGGCTATAAAAAGAAAGTCGAGATTTCCTTCTAGATAGTTTCTGCATGCGAAGCGAGATTCCTCTCTTTTTCTTCCGGAGTGAATACGGTCAGATTTTAATCCTAATTTTTTCAATTTTTCTACCTGATCTTCAATCAGAGCCAAAAGGGGGCTGATCACCAGGGTTGTCCCTTTTCTTGCAAGTCCAGGTAACTGGTAGCAAAGGGATTTTCCAGCCCCGGTTGGCATCACGAGAAGAACGTCCTTGCCTTCGGTAATGTTTTTGCAAACCGCTTCTTGGTGGGGGCGGAATGAAGAAAATCCAAAAGTGGAATTTAATAGCGAAAGAAGTGAACCGTGTTGTGGGGGCATTCGGAGTTGATCCTGCCATAGGGATGAGAGTCACTCAAGGGCGAAGTTTGTCTCAAATTTGACTTTTAAGCTGTTTTACAATATTCACTAGAATTATTTATGAACTTTAAGTATTTGTTTGGTTTTTTTATATTTCAATTTCTTTTCTCGATTGTAACCTATGCTGGAGAAGAGGGTGATCTAGAGAAAGGTAAAGTTCCTTCGTTAAGTTCGGAAGCAGAACAAAGTTTGGGTACTACCGTTCGAAAGTCGGGGGGATCCATTTTTTCGTTCCTATTTTTTGACTGTCTTAAATTCAGACATTTAGGGGTATCTGAAGATAAAGTTATGTCTACAAATGGGAGTTCTAGTGAGAATGCAGAGCAAGAGCAAGAGCAAGAGCAAGAACAGGGATCAAAAAAAATCCCTGAAGAAGTTGCTGTAATAGAAATTTTTGATCCTCAAGAGCTTCTTCAGCGGGCTGTTATTCAGGGTGATCAGGAAGCGGTAGTGAAATTTTTAAAGGCGGGAATTGATCCCAAAGAGGAAAATGAGAAAGGTCAAACTTCTTTACATCTGGCGGCTCAGAGTATTTTATCCGATAAAAAAATGATTCCGATTTTGGCGGCACTTTTGGAAAGTGGCGGCGACTCGATTTTGGATAGAGTGGATCTGGATGGGTTTACGCCACTGGGAACTGCCCTCCTTCATTGTAATGTGAATCAGGCTTTGTTTATGATCGAACATGGCGCCTATAAGATTCAGAGTACAGAAAATATCAACCCCAGTTGGGAGGATCTTCAATCCGTCACTCGACCTTTCCCATCTCGTATATTTTATAGACAGTTTTTAATCTCTAGTACGTTGAGTGACGGACGTTTACGGGACTTTTACTTTAATAAGTTGAAGATCAGGAAGAAAAAAGAGGATTCTCCTTCCCGATCTAAAAAAGGGACCAAAATAAGTATTTAGATCAGTGTTCTTTTAGTTTTTTAAACTCACTCTCCAGGAGTGGGATTAAGGTAAAAAGGTCACAGATTACGCCGTAATCAGCAAGTTGAAAGATAGGCGCCTCTGGGTCCGTGTTGATTGCCACGATCGTTTTAGAGGTTCGCATTCCAGCTAAATGCTGAATCGCTCCACTAATTCCACAGGCAATATAGAGTGTGGGGGATACTACTTTGCCAGTTTGGCCTACTTGGTCTCGATGAGGGCGAAAGCCTGCGTCAACGGCGGCCCGTGATGCTCCGACAGCAGCACCTAAAACATCGGCCATTGATTCGAGAAGCCTGAAATTCTCCGCACTTTTCAACGACCTGCCTCCTGATACTACAATTGAAGCTTCGGTGACATCAGGTCTTCCGCTGGAACCTTGGACAACTTCAAGCACTTTCGTTTTGAGTGGGCCTAGGTCAGCTGAAGTCTCTTTGATTTCAGCCGATCGAGATGGATCAGGCTTGGGAACTCCGAGTGCATTCGGGCGGATCGTCGCCATTTGCGGGCCAGAGCCTAGAAATTCAACTTCTGCAGTTGCTTTTCCAGCATAAACAGGACGACGGACGCGAATTTTAGAGCCTTCAAAAACCAGCTGAGTACAGTCACTGGCGAGTCCTACACCCAGGTGGCCGGCTAATTTAGGCATGAGATCTCTACCGGTCGGAGAGTGGCTTGCCAATATCGTATCCACGGGGGATGCTTTGAGTATTTTTAAAATAGCCCGAGAATAAGATTCGCTAGTATAAAACTGAAGAGCAGGATCTTGAACAGTATGAACTATTTTCGCCCCGTAATGACCCAGTTCCTGGGCAAGATGTGCTATTCCGTGGCCTAAGAGAATAGCATGAGTTTCGTTCCCGGCAGCAGAGGATGCCCCGAGAAGCTCAAATGTTGATTTTTTTAAACGACCATCTCGATGTTCAGCAATTACAATGACTTTAGCCATGATTATAGTACCTTTGCTTCTTCATGAAGAAGACGAGCTAGCTCTTTTGCCTGAGATGCGGGGTCGCCAGCAATCTTCTTACCTGCTTGTTTAGGAGGCGGAAGTTCAAAATTCTTAAAACGAATTTTTTGATCGGATTCAGATACGCCTAAATCAGCCATTTTGAAAATTTTGACCTCTTTTTTCTTGGCTTTCATGATGTTCGGGAGGCTGGCATATCGAGGCTCATTCATTCCTTTTTGAGCTGCGATCATGAGAGGATAAGGAGCCTCCACCATTTCAAATGCGCCCCCTTCGATTTCTCTTTTGAGTTTGACACTATTTGAGCTGTATTCCGCATGCAGTACTACGGTAACACATGAAATCTCGAGGAATTCAGCAACCAACGGGCTGACCTGGGCTGCGCCGTCGTCAATAGCCTCTTTGCCACTAAAAATGACGTCTATTTTGCTTTCTTTTCTGAAGGCCCCAGCTAGGGCTCGAGCTGTGAGGTGATTGTCAGCACCTTCTGGAATTTCGACATGAATTCCATTGTCGGCGCCCATCGCTAAAGCAGTCCGTAGAGTGTCAATCACTCGTACAGGCCCTGCCGAAATGACAGTTACTGTGCTCCCGGCGTTCTTTTCTTTGAGGCGAAGCGCTTCCTCCACAGCGAACTCGTCATACGGGGACATGATCCACTTAATGCCTGTAAAGTCGACTCCGCTTTTGTCAGCATTGAGTTTAATCTTAGTTTCAGTATCTGGGACTTGTTTGATACACACATAGATATTCATAATAACCTTGCTTATACCGATGCTTGGAGTGCTTGTGCAACTTGTTTTAATACGGAAATGTCAGAACAGAGAGTAAAGCGAACGAAGCCTTCTCCTGACTCTCCAAATCCATTGCCCGGGGTGGATATGATTCCATGACTTCGAATGAGTTCCAGAACAAATTCTTCAGATTTTCTCCCAGAAGGAAGCTTTGCCCAAGCATAAAAAGTTGCTTCGGGGAGTGCGCAATTCAAACCCAGGGATTTGAGTGCTGGAACTAGGACGTCTCGCCTTGCTTGGTAGATCGAACGAAGTTCACGGCAGAAGGGTTCGCCGTGCTGTAAGGCCTCAATTCCTGCTTCTTGGCAAGCGTTAAAGATCCCTGAATCGATATGAGTTTTTACTTCGGCCAGCGCCTGGATGATTTTGGGTTGGCCCACTGCAAATCCTACGCGCCAACCCGTCATATTGAAAGTTTTAGAAAGGCTATGGAACTCGCAGCCGACGTCTTTGGCGCCAGGGGCTTCTAAAAAACTGAGTTGTTTCTTCTCGTCAAAATAGATTTCAGAGTACGCGTTGTCGTGGCAAACGATCAGGTGGTGTTTTTTTGCGAATAAAACGACTTCTTTAAAAAAGTCGAGTGACGCTGATGCAGAAGTCGGGTTGTTGGGATAGTTGAGAAAAAGCATTTTTACTTTTGGACCCGATAGAACGAGCTTTTCTAGTTCCGTAAAGTCTGGAAGGAAGCCGTTTTCTTCTCGAAGGGGGAATTTCAATGGAATCCCTCCGGCTAAAAGGGTTGCCGAGTGGTAAACTGGATAGCCTGGGTCCGGAATGAGGACGGCCTCTCCTGGATTGACAAATGCCAAAGGAATGTGGGCAATCCCTTCTTTGGATCCTATGAGGGGTAGAATTTCATTTTCTGGATTGAGTTGGACTCCAAAACGTTTTTGATACCATTGAGCTATCGTCTTTCTGAATTCTGTCAGACCCCAGTAGGAAGGGTATTGGTGGTTGACGGGGCGTTTTGCGGCAGCAATCAGGCGTTCGATAATAAACTCTGGGGTTGGAAGATCGGGATCCCCTATTCCAAGAGGGATGAGTTTCCGACCTTTTTTGAGTTCTTCTTGTCTGATTTTGTCGATTTTTGCAAACAAGTAAGGTGGAAGTATTTTGAGGCGATGCGCAGGTTCAAATGGAGAGGTCATAGTCATCTTTAGATATCCTTAGGGGTGCTGTGTCGAATGGAAAGTATTCAAGTAATCTTCCATGCCGAGAATTTTCTGGTTATTTTGGGTAGGCTTGAGTGCAAGTTTTTTTGTTTGAAGCCAATGTGCGACTTCAATGGCTCCGCGTGCAAAAATGGAGCGATCTTGTGCGGTGTGAGAAAAGGCAATCCGGTCACCAGGACCATAAAAACAGATTTCGTGGTTTCCTATCACTCCCCCAGCGCGGACGCTGAGGGTTTCTATCCGCGCCGGATTTTTGGGGTCGATCGCTTTTTGGAGGGTGATAGCCGTTCCACTTGGGGCGTCGATTTTGTTCTTATGATGGATTTCCGTAATGATGGGCGTGTAACCCAATGTTTCCAAAATAGGCGCAAACTTTTTAAGGATGTCGGATAAAAGAAAAATGCCAGGCGCAAAATTTGAGGCGACAAGAACGGGAGTTTTTTTTGATAAATTCTGAAGACTGCCAAGCTCTTCTGAGGTCCACCCAGTGCTTCCAATGACAAATGCAGGAATCGATTCGGATTCGACCGTGTGGAGAGCTAACTCAATGAGGTCGCATGCGGCCTTGGGGCTTGAGAAATCAATGACGACATCTGCGTCTAAAAGGGGTTTAAGCGGATCGCCTTGTCCTGCTTGTCTGTAGAGTGAAGCTGTTGAGGTAAATTCTCTTTGCAAAAGTTCGCAGACCCATTGACCCATTCGTCCACGAGCACCCAATACGCCGATTTGAATCATAGGCGAGGCCCGGGAGAAATGCCGCATCGAATCATACTCGACTTAATTTGCTCTAAGTGAGTGGCGGACAGTGGCACGAGAGGGAGGCGAAGTCGTTCATCGCACCAGCCTGCGAAAGCCATGGCATGTTTAATGGGGACTGGATTGGATTCAATGAAAAGGTCCCTAAAAAGCGGGTAGTATTTGAGGTGAATTTGTAATGCATCACTAGGGCGTCCTTTTTCCATGGCTTTAAGTAAAGAAACCATGACTCTAGGAATAAGGTTGCTGACGACAGAGATGACCCCGCATGCCCCAATGGAGAGGAGAGGTAAAAAGGTAGCGTCATCGCCGGAAAGAATATCAAGATGTCGATTCTGATGAGATAATAAGTCGAGAATTTCGCTGGTGAATGACACATTACCCGTAGCTTCTTTAAGTGTTTTGATTCGT
>JANNCA010000302.1:0-2325 GCA_031386075.1 Oligoflexia bacterium | reverse complement strand
TTTCCACCTGCGCCCCATAGTGGCAAAGAAGTAGTTAGGGTGAAAGAGGCTGAAGTATCTTACGGTGCTAAGAAGGTTTTTAGTAATCTGAATTGGACCATTACTCGCGGGTCTCGGTTTGCTATTGTCGGATTAAATGGGGTAGGTAAAACGACTCTCCTTAAATTATTAAGTGGTCAACTTGCTGCCACGAAGGGTGAGGCGGCGCTAGGCCATGAAGTTAAGGTTGGATATTATGCTCAATTCCAATCTGAAACATTGGATTTGAATAAAACAGTTCTAGAAATTCTTGAGAATTCGGCTCCGCACTTGCCAGTAAGCCAGGTCAGAGGAATTGCCGGGGCATTTCTTTTTACTGGCCACGCTGTTGAGAAAAAATGTGCTGTTCTCTCAGGCGGCGAGAAAGCTAGGGTGGCCCTTGCGAAGCTATTGCTTTCTCCTTCAAACTTTTTAATTTTAGATGAACCTACTAATCATCTGGATGTAGAGTCCCGTGGAGTGCTTTTGGACGCTCTTCAAGCCTATGAAGGTACTTTCTGTTTGGTTTCTCATGATCGCTCCTTTGTGACTCCGTTGGTTGATTCCGTATTAGAAATTATTCCAGAGGAGAAAAGTGGTGAGGGTTCACAGGTCGTGCAGTTATTGGGAAGTTATGAAGATTACCTAGAAAAGAAATTGAAAGAGGCGACTGGACGACTTTCTTCTTCTTCTCCTGCCCCTTTTTCAGGAAACGGCAAGACAGAGAGAGCAGAGAACGTTAAGTCAAAAGTTATTTTAGATAGAATGAATAGAGACAGTTTAAAAGCCCCTTCGAATAATCAGAGAAGAGCTTGGGAAACGGAAAGGAACCGTCTTGAGGTAGAGGTCTCTGAGTTGGAGAAAAAACAGAATGACCTTCAGATCCTCTTGGGTGATCCTATGACTTACGATGATAAGCCTCGATCTCTCCGACTGATCGAGGATCAGAAAGAAATTGAAAGAAAATTAGGCGAAAAACTTTCAAGGTGGGAAGAATTGTGTAGTCTCATTGTATGACTGAAATTCTATGACCGAATTTTTGAAGCTGGCTTTGCCTGTGGTTTTGACTTATCTCGGAATGACCATAATGGGGTTTGTTGACCTTCTTTATGTGGGGCAAATCAGTTCCGCTGCCATTGGAGCTGTTGGGCTCGGAACTTCTCTTTTCTCCTGGTTTCTTGTTTTTTTACTCGGTTTGTCCAGCAGTCTAGAATATTTAGTTTCACATGCTCATGGTGCCAAAGATTCCTTCAAACAGTACCAGTATCTCATTCAAGGGCTATTTTTGATTTCAGGGAGTTCGTTGGTTTTGAGTGGTCTATTGATGGGGATCTCTTACCGACTCGATTGGCTGGGAATTAATAACGATGTGCTCGTATCGACTCGGAGTTATTTAGGAATTCTCGCATTGAGTTTGCCGGCAGCGAGTCTTTGTAATGTATTGCGAATATACATGACAGCTATGGGGATTGTGCGCCCAGTCATGGTGATTTTGATTGCTGGAAATGGAGTCAATGCCCTCTTGGGGTATGTTTTTATTTTAGGACATTGGGGTGCGCCGAGACTAGGGGCAGCGGGAGCTGCCTGGGTCACCCTAGCTGCGCGGTCCATGATGTTGATTGCCCAAGGCTTTTATCTTTTTTTGTGGGATAAAAAAACTGAAAATCTGTTTCATCAGTATCCCATTCGGTTTGACTGGAAAGTGATGAAAGAATTACTTCATGTGGGAATTCCACCGGCCCTTCAAATGATTTTTGAAGTGGGAGTTTTTACGATCGTTACAACCCTTGCGGCAAAGCTGAGTTCTGATGAGCTGGCAGCCCATCAAATTGTGCTGAATACCGCGAGTTTAACTTTCATGGTTCCGCTAGGAGTCAGTTCGGCAACAGCAGTTTTAGTAGGACAGTGCCTGGGAAGAAAAGATCACCGTGGAGCGATTCAGGCGAGTCATCGAGGTTTTACATTGGGAGTTGGATTTATGTTAGTTTCATCTCTGACTTTGCTTTGCTTTTCAGATTGGATTCTCGGATTTTTTACGAAGGACATTCATGTCGTGGCCATCGGGAAGAGTATTCTTTTTATAGCAGCTTTATTTCAGCTTTCGGATGGAACCCAAACCGTTGGGACGGGGGCGCTTCGAGGAATGGGAGATACCCGTGGCCCTATGTTTTTTAATTTCTGTGGGCATTGGCTTTTTGGGTTGCCGATTGGCACTTTTCTTTGTTTTCAGATGAACTGGGGTTTGAGAGGCCTTTGGGTAGGATTGTCTTTGGGGTTGACCGTAGTTGCAGTGGCAGTATTTGCACT
>JANNCA010000284.1:0-4899 GCA_031386075.1 Oligoflexia bacterium | reverse complement strand
GAATTGCCACTGCCTTAGCTGCATCGATCACTCGTTGCACATCCTGTTCGGTAATTTCTTTGTCTTTAACGGCCACGACCCCTGTCGAATTAAAGGACTTAATATGGCCACCGGCAATTCCAGCATAGACAGTAGAAATTTCTGCTCCTGCCATTAATTCAGCTTCCTCTACAGCTTTTGTAATACTTTCAACCGTTGTATCAATATTAATGACTACGCCCTTCCGCAAACCAGTGGAAGGGGCAGTTCCGATACCCACGATATCAATCGTAGGGTTGGGCCCCCGATCAATCACCTCTCCAACGATACAACAGATCTTCGTGGTACCTATATCTAATCCAACTACAAATTCTTTCTTGGACATCAAAAAATCTCCCGTCAAACCTTCGCTGAGTACCACGTTTCGCCCAACACAAGCCGGCAAAAATGCCTCTTTAATTTGAATTTTATGAACCAGAACCCGTTTTGACAACAACCTTTTTTCCAGCATCAGCCCAAATTTGACGCGCCGCAATTGATTTACTGCTCAAGTAACGTATCACATTTGTCAGCCGAAAAATTTTCCCATTTAAACTCTCGTCAACCTCATGACCCAAATCAATCATAGTTCTAAACTGACTCCCCTCATTTCCTAAGAGCGCCGTCGCCTGACCCGCCAACAAATAAGTTACTAGCAAACGATAACCCTTTTCTGAGTCCCAAACGATTGAAGAAATCGACGACAACCGATTCAAATCGGAAAGCTCCCAGCGGGCCATCAGCTGCAAGGCATCTTTGATCCTTACGGAATTTAAAAACCCCGTCAATATCGGCAAATCAGAAACACTCAAGAAATTGACTGAACCGAAAACCATACCGGTACTATCAACATATAACAGACTTCCCTGAACAGTTTGAAGAATCGCCTTCGGTTCTCTCAATATGATAGTCATAATGAGTGTGTCTGGAAACTTTTTTTGAAGCCTTACCTCACGAATCCATTCCTGAGCCAAGAGCGATTTCTTGATGGCGTGAATATCCAGCTCAAAAAGACTGACCTTTCCAACCTGAATGGATGCTAATCGGAGCAAAGCCTGATCTTCTAATAATACTGGTAAAAATGCAGCGTGAGTTGAACGAACAACTTCCACTTTTCTCAAAATGAAAAGTTTCGAATGGAAAGAATAAAAAACTCCAAAACCAACCGAAGCTAATGCCAGCAGCGAAGAACCCGCGATAATGACTTTTTTAACTGAGACCATGAGTTAATTATCATTTTACTCGTTGTGAGCTAGACAGTCGAGTCCTCGTTGTGAGAAATAGAATGAATGAATTCTAAAAGTCTTCAGATATTTTTCCTTATGCTTTCCTTCTCACTTGGGATCCCCAACTTTGGAAGTGCTTATGCAACAGCTCTAGAGGAGGTTCTGCCTTTTTTAGGTAACTTCAAGGTAAACCGCTATACGCTAGACAACGGACTGAAGCTGCTTGTCGTAGAAGATCATTCTTCCCCTACTTTTGCCTATCAAACCTGGTTTCAAGTAGGCTCTAGAAATGAGACCCCCGGACTAACCGGCCTCGCTCACCTTTTTGAGCACATGATGTTTAAGGAAACAAAAAATCTAAAAGACGGGGAATTTGATCGCTTATTAGAGGGGGCAGGAGCTGAAGGTGAGAACGCCTTTACAAGTCGAGATTTTACTGCATATATCCAAGAACTTCCGAATAATCAACTTGATTTGATTGCAAAATCAGAAGCTGAACGAATGACTAATTTAGTCATCAGTCAAGCATCCTATAATACCGAAAGGGAAGTCGTCCAAAACGAGCGCCGCTTTAGAAATGAAAATAGTCCAGATGGCACAATGGATCAGGCATTGTTTGGATTAGCCTTTAAAAAACACCCCTATCATTGGCCTGTCATCGGCTACCAAAAAGACCTTGAGCAGATGTCAGTTCAAAATGCACTGAATTTTTACCATGCGCACTATAGTCCCAATCACGCAACAGTTATCGTTGTGGGAGATGTTAAGCCAAAAACTGTCTTAGAGAAAATAAAAAAATACTACGGTGAGTTAAAGCCTCAAGCCACCCCAAGCCCAATTATTTCGGCGGAGCCTCCACAAAAATCCCATCGAGAGAAAGTACTCCCTCTGAGCATTCAAGTTGAAAAACTCAGAATAGGTTTTCCCATTCCGAGGGTAGGCCACAAGGATATTCCAAGCCTCGACCTAATACAAACTATTTTGGCTGATGGCAAAAGCAGCAGACTTTATCATACTTTAGTTGATTCTGGCATTGCTACCTCTGTTACATGCGATGACATCGAAAATAAGGACCCAACCCTCTTTGTTATCGCTGTCAATCTTCAGAAAAATAAAAAAGCTAAAGAAGCCATGAAAATCATTCTACGTGAACTAAAAGTACTGCAGGACCAACCGGTCTCTCTAGAGGAACTCATTCGAGCCAAAAACAAGATGAACTTTGGATTCTATGAAGGGCTAGGTTCGAACTACGAAAAAGCACAATTCCTAGGTCAGACTCAAACAGTAGCCGGAGACTTCCAAGAAGGAATCCGGGAACACACTCTCATTCAACAGGTCACTGGGAGTGAGGTCCAAGAGAGTTTTAAACGCTATTTCAATCCAAAGAGCCGAAACGTGATTATAGGAATTAAAAAATGATTAATAATTTGTCCCGATTCAGTCTTTTCATAGCCATTGGCGCCCTCTATCTGTCATCGACTGCCCTTGCGTATTCAGTTACCTTCGAAAATGATCAGAACCTTCCCATTGTTTATATTAATATTGTTTCAAAAGGGGGATCAGTAGGTGATCCGATTGGGCAGGGAGGACTCACCCACTTCATAGGCGAGATGCTCATGCGGGGATCAAGATCCAAAACAAAGGAGACGATTGATCACCTGTTAGATCAAATGGGGGCGCGACTTGACGTAGAAATTCGCGCTGATGCTCTCATTTTTCGAGGGGCAGTCCTGACTTCTCAACTTGAACCCTATTTGAATTTGGTTCTGGAAATTCTCACAGAGCCAGTTTTTCCTGAAAATGAAATCAAGAAACTTAAATCCGAAATTACTTCAGGAATCCAAGAAGAATTGGGCCATGATGGTTCTTTAGCATCAAGAAGATTCACTGAGTTTTTATTTAGGAGTCACCCCTATGGTCGACCTGGAATCGGCAAAATCAGAGAAGTAGCAAACTTCACTCGTGAACAAATTTCTACCCAATATGATCGCCTTCTCCGCGACCATATGCTTCTCGTGATTGGCTCGGGGAACGCTGACTCAGACCTCATCTCATCGTGGTCTAAAAAGCTCGCTGCAGCACGTCCAGACAACCCTTCGTCAATTGAATACTCTCAACTCCTTGAGAAAACTGGAATTCCAGAAAATAGCGAACATTCTCGACTATTGATTGTTGATAAACCTGACCGTACTCAAACCCAGATTAACTTTGGGCAAGTGGGAGTACGAATGACTGAGCCGGATTTTTTCGCCCTCTATTTAGGGAATCATGCTTTTGGAGGTGGTTCATTTTCAGCAATCATGATGACAGAAATTCGAGTCAAACGAGGATGGAGCTACGGTGCCAATAGTGGATTCCGATTTGGACTCAAGCCAAGGTCCTGGACTGGACACCTTTTTCCTGCATCAAAAGACACCGCAAACGCTCTCAAGCTATCGCTCCAGCTACTTCAAGAGCTCAAGGAAAAAGGCATCAGCCAAGAGCAATTTGCATTCGCTCAGAAAAGCTTAGTGAACAGCGCCGGATTTATGTACAATACCCCCGGTAAACGGGTAGAAAATAAGATTCTTGAAAAAACCCTGGATCTACCTAATGAATTCATGAAAACCTATGCCTCAGAACTCCAAAAACTGAGTCAAGTAGAGGTGAATACCGCCCTTGGGAAATTCTTAAAACCCGACCGAATTGCCATGAGCGTTTTATGTACAGCTAAAGACTTAAGAGAAGACCTCATTCGGGCAGCCGGAGTTTCCGAAAAACAAACAGAGATAGTTGAATTCACAAAAGAATAGCCGCCGCCCCAGGACTTACAGATAAATAACCTCTTCTTCAAGGAAGATACCAAGCTCAAATTGAGCCCGGGATTTGGCAAGCTGAATCAAGGTACGAACATCAGAGGCTGATGCATTTCCTAAATTTAGAATAAAATTACTGTGCTTTTCAGAAAACTGTGCGCCACCCACCCGATAACCTCTCAGCCCAAGTTGATCAATCACCTTCCAGGCTGAAACAAGACCCGTCTGCTCAGAAATTTTGGGGTTTTTAAAAACGCTCCCACAAGTCGGATAATCAACCGGCTGAGTCGCTTTTCTTCTAGCCAAAACTTCTCTTATTCTCTCTTCCACTTTCTTGGGTTCTGAGACATCGACTCTCCATTCTGCAGCCCATACCAAGCCCCCCCGAGGCAAGAAAAGATTTTTTCGATACTGAAATTTAAATTTTTCCTTTTTGAATTCAGTCAATTCCTTCCACTGAGAGGTTGCACCGCAGTCGCTGATCATTGAATAAACTTCTATCTTCTCCAACCGGTTCTGCGTTTCTCCTAAGTGTGTTCCGGCATTCATTGTCACAACACCCCCTACTGAGCCCGGAATTCCCGCCAGAAAATCGAGTCCACCCCACCCTTCCTGCGCTGCCTTTCTCAAGAGAGATGAAATAGCCACACTGCCTCCCGTGCGCAGCTTCAGTTGCACCTTCCCAGAGCTCTCCTCAAGATCTTGCGATAAAGTCAGACCCATTTCGAGATTCACACGATTTGCTCGAATTACAAGACCAGGATAGCCCGTATCAGAAACTAAAAGATTGGAGCCTAGTCCGAATATAAAAAAAGGGATCTCCTCAATTGAAATCCCTCGCGCCAACCATTGAAGATCTT
>JANNCA010000260.1:0-3109 GCA_031386075.1 Oligoflexia bacterium | reverse complement strand
ACGGCCAATTCGAATTCGCCGAGCAAAAGCATATGCTAAAAAAGGGTTCTTTACCCGATCCATGCAAGAGTTACAGCAGTTGAAGCGGGAACATCCTCATTTTACGCCGGCTCGTATCCAGCTTGGACTTCTCCATTATAGCCAGGGAAATATCTTAGATGCTGAGCTCGAATGGGAAAGCGTAACTTCTGTTGAACCAGAAAACAGAGAAGCTCAGGCTTATCTTCAAATGGCTAAAAAAGCTCGAACTTGTAATTAGATTCGGAATAAAAAATGCACCCCTCTAAATAGAAACAAAATGGAGGGATTTCATTATGAGAATCATCGTGCCAGGCATCCTATTGAGCTTTTTTGGAATACTCCACCCGTCTTGGGCTCAGGATACATCTCAGGACGAAACCTCTCCTATGTCAACTGCTGAGTCCTCGGAAATCACTAAGAATGTCTACTCAAAAGCCTGGAATCTCACGCCTCGGTTTGGGGTCATTGGATATCAGGACGGAAATCTGAATTATACCAGCCGGGCACTGGGCGGCATGACTACCAATATCAACCTAGCGAGTGTTCTTCCATTTACAAATTTGTGGAATATCGGTTTAGAAACCGGCTTACTTTATACCCACGCTGGATCTGCAGGATCTAATTTCTTCGGTACCAATGTTGCCGGTAGTGGTGTTTCAACTGGATCTAATTCTTTTATCGTTCCTATTAATCTATCATTAGGCTACCAAATCATGGACAACCTTTTCTTTGCCGTCAATGCAGGTCCTCAACTTATTTACCGATCTGTTCCGAGTACCATGCATTTTGGTCGAGATAGTGATTTAGCTTCTGCCAACCAAATCGATTTTTTCCCAGGACTAGGAGCCAATATTGGATGGGAAGTCAGCAAAAATGTCGCCTTATCACTAAGAGGTGACTTTATCCCCACCCCATCTATAGGGATGTTTACGACAACACTTGGCGCCACGGTAGGGATCTCCTAACTACACACCAAAGGAAGACACATCTTTCTTGATTTAGGTCTGAAGGCTTTTCACAGTCAATGACGGCGGTATGTTTTTGATTGAGATAGCACTTCCTATTACGTCACCTTCAGTGCGGGGTCCCTGAGCAACCCTATTTTGAGATTGAATGGTAATTAAATGTGACCGAAGGTCTTTAAACATCTCATGCTTAATATTATATTCACTTTCTTGAAGTACAACCTGCTTGGCAATTTGCTCCTTCAGATTAATGACTAGAGGTGCCTTTAAATTTGAGGTCATTCGAGTAATATCTTCCGGAATTGTCAAAATACTAAAAACTGCTGACTGATTGATATTTTCAAGCTTAAGCTCGCGCAACTCTGAAGCGGAAAGTCGCGCCGTATAGTCTGGCTTAAAAATCTTGGGCTCTAAAATAGGAAAAGCTATATCTGGATTTTCTGCGCACTGAAGCCAAAGAATTAAGGTGTCATCTCCAGGATCCACCAAGACAAATTTCTTATACTCCGGAAAGCCCAAAATTCCTTGAGGAATAAGAACCATCTCGTCGTTACCTGCCGTGAGCTGTCCAAAACGTCCTGTTTTTATGATCACGCTCAACCTCTTCTTGAGTTATTGGGGTACTACACTCCCGTGAGTTACCCCTTTAGTACCTTAGACATTTGAGCCATCGCAACAGGGGCCTTCACTGCTTCCTTATTTTGATCCTGAATAGCAGCGTAGACCTCTTCACGATGAATCTTTGTTTCTTTTGGGGCCTGAATACCTAAGCGAACCTGTTTTCCCTTAATCTGAACCACAACCACCTTAATGTGGTCATCAATTGCAATGCTTTCCCCCAGCTTCCGAGTCAATACTAACATAAGATCTCCATCTTTGCGTAAGGCGAGTATTCCTTTACCGAAAAAACGTTTAGACTAACGCTTCGCCACTTGCAACCTATTTCTCTCTGCGTCAATGTTTTTCATAAAAATCTACTTGAGGAAATCCAATAAAGTGGGCTGAATGAGTCTCTTTGAACTTGCCAGGGAGCTTCGAAATACGGTCTCCTCCTTCCCCAAGTCACTGACTACTTGAGCCATGTCAGCATCTTCGAGAGCCGATCCAAGCATCGAATTCGTGATATTGTGGCGATCAATGGCCTGGCTTGTGGATTGGACGCCCTGCGTTCTAGACCCCACTTTAGAACGAGTTGCTACAATTTTACTGTATATCTGATCAAAACGGTCCAAAGTTGAACGAATCGCCTCCATGTTTCCTGTAAGCAAACCAATCCGAAAATCCTGAAGCTCATCAAATAAATTTACATTCTCAAGTTTTTCGGCCGACTCCCCTCGACTCATACTCTGCTCACTATATTGCGACTGTTTCTGGGTCGCCAATTGAGGGTGGGTATTAAATGCCTCTTCTCCTGGAATATTCATAGAAATAAATACATTACTAGAAATTTCAACCATCATTTGCCCGCTATCTCCTAAATACTTTCCTTCTGGGTCCACTGGAGGGTTTTGGGTTTTATAGCCACCAAATAAATACCTCTCACCAATCCTGCGGTTGGCAACAACTATGGCCTGCTTAAAGAGTTGGGTAACCTCTTCCGCGACACCCAAACGGGTTTCATCGCTTGAACTTGCCGCACTCGACTGATTAATTGCAATTTCTTTCGCTCGAAGAACTATTTCGGTTAGGTCGGCCAAAGCATGATCAGTATTATTTAAAAATGCTTCCGCGAGTTTAGAATTCATCTGATATTGATCATTGTTCACTTTGTCAGTCCTTAGTTCCAAAATTTTAGAGGCTCCAATTGGGTCATCCGATGGCTGATTTATTTTTTTTAAGGTAGAAGACTGGTGCTGCAGCTCTTCCATACGCTCCCTGCTTCGCCGAATACTGTCTCGAATCACATCATAATTTGAATTTTCAGTTACTCTCATGAATACTGTTAGTCCCTCTTCAGAGATAAAATCGTCTTAAGCATATCATCAGCAACTTGAATAACCTTTGCTGATGCATCAAATGCATGCTGAAATTGAAGCAAATTCGTGGTTTCTTCGTCAATAGACACTCCTGATATTTGATCACGCATCTTATTTAACTGAGTCATAATGTCTCGTTGTTGATTC
>JANNCA010000247.1:0-2259 GCA_031386075.1 Oligoflexia bacterium | reverse complement strand
CCTTCAAGAAAATGCTTTTCGGCGCTAAAGATTTTGATCCCGCGCACGAAAACATTTTCTTGAACGCTATAGATGCCCTCCCCCACCAGTCTTAAACCAATTATGAAATGAACCTCGACACGAAGGCCCTAAACGAGAAATTCACGGTGAGGGTGAGGACATTGCGCTCCCGGAAGGAGAAAAACCGCACAAAGCCCATGAATGGGCATGCCCGACACCCTCCCCACTTTAAATTTCTCCTCTTGAATAACCCTTCTCGCAAAGCTAAGATCGGGGGTTGAAATGAAACCACAAATCCAAGCCATCCTCTTTGATCTGGACGGAACCCTGATCGATACTGAGCCTTCTGCCGCAAAAGCAGTTCAAGACTGCTTTTCTCAATGGAAAATTCAGATTCATCCCCATGATATCGGCTACTTCACCGGACGAACCTGGGAGAGTGCCTTCACCTACCTCATGAGCCGTTACCCGATTCCGGTCACTCATTCAGAGGCCAAAAAACTCATACTGGATCGTTATCATCAATCCCTAGAAACGGACCTAGTAGAGGTTTCAGGAGCAACTCAGGCGGTTAAATCCCTAGCCAACCGTTTTCCCCTCGGACTCGTATCAGGATCCTGGCGTAAACAGATCATTTGGGCTTTGGATCGGCTCCAAATTAAACACCACTTTCAGGTCATTCTAGGAGCCGAGGACTACGCTCAGAGTAAACCTGAACCGGATGGCTACCTGAAGGCGACTCAAATTTTAAAATTACCCATTTCGTCCTACCTCGTTTTCGAAGACTCGACGGCGGGAATCCAATCCGCAAGAAGCGCTGGCCTTTGGGTCATTGGGGTCACCGGAACTAACCATCATCAACAAGACCTGTCCCTCGCCCATCACAAGATCCATGACCTCACCCAAGTCAACGACCAATGGATCGAGCATCTTTCATTCGACTGAACAAAAAAGGTATGCGATGCTGAAAGAGTCAAAAAATTAATAGAAACCCAGGAGCCTCTTTATGAAGAAAATATCAACCCTCATCCTCACAACGTCGGCAGCTCTGATAGCCCTTGGAGTCGGCTGCACCAAAAAAGAAAATCAGGCTCCAGCCAATACTTCCGAGGCAACTCACCCCACTACAAACAATGCAGCAACCACCGGCCAAACCACAGGAGCCCCAGCCATGATCGCCCCTCCCGGAGCAGTAACAGAACTAAAAATTGAAAACGTCGTCACCGGAACAGGTGCCGAAGCCACCGCAGGGAAAAAAGTATCCGTACACTACACTGGCTGGCTTACAGATGGGACCAAGTTTGACTCTTCCAAAGACCGGGGCCAACCCTTTCCCTTTACTTTAGGCGCAGGTCAAGTCATCCCAGGCTGGGACAAGGGCGTGGCTGGAATGAAAGTCGGAGGCAAACGAAAACTCACCATCCCCTCCCAGCTTGCTTATGGAGAGCGCGGTGCCGGCGGAGTCATCCCACCTAACGCAACCTTGGTCTTTGAAGTTGAATTATTGAAAGTAGAATAAATTCCATTACTTAAAGGAGAAAAAATGCAAGACACAGACAATACTGAACCCACACCGAGTGCAGAAACATTAGTCGTCGCCTCCAAGCTCAAGAACTATATTCGATCCAAGTCTGGCATGAATACTTCAAGCGCCGTCATTGAAGCCCTATCCAACAAAGTGAAGCACCTTTGCGATCAGGCTATTGAAAGAGCAAAAAGCGAAGGCCGCAAAACCGTCATGGATCGAGATTTCGGTTGAGCAAAGCTCGACTCAAATCTTTATACTTCAATCTAGGGAGCGAGGAAAAGCTACGAAAAATCGTTGGAGAATTCTACCATAGAATGTCAAAAGATATTCTAATTGGATTTTTTTTCGCCTGCAAAGATATCGACTTAATTGCGGACCGACAACATGAATTCCTCCTATTCGCGATGGGCGCAAGAACTGCTTTCGCAGGAAAAGATCCGAAATCAGCCCATCGCGAACTCCCCCCTATACTCAAAGGCCATTTTGACCGGCGACTCACCCTCCTCAAAGAGGTCCTCGAAGATTACTCCTTGAGCGATGAGGATATCCGAACTTGGATTGACTTCGAGGCGGCCTTCCGTCCCGTCGTCGAAACCGAGACCCATCAAAAATCATCCTAACCTGACCTACCAAGAAGGAGTGCCTTCTGTCATCCACTTCAAAATGTCTCTTCATTTTAGTTCTCCTAGCTTGGAGCATCGTATGTCCTTCCCAAATCCAAGCTGCGTTTC
>JANNCA010000237.1:0-4749 GCA_031386075.1 Oligoflexia bacterium | reverse complement strand
TTTTCTTTGAAATTGCAACACAATAGGAGAAGGAGTTAGGCTTAGATGTAATGATTTCATTTTGGGACAAGATATTTAAGAAAATGCATTTGGGCGTTAAAGATTTGGACCTCGCTCACAAAAATATTTTTATGAATGCTGTAGCGCATGAAAATGACTTTAAAAATGATGGCATGAAGAAAGAATTTTATGACAAATGAAGAATCATTCTCGTGAAGATGGTAGCCCTTCTAAAAGGCATCAACGTCGGAGGAAATCGTAAAGTTTCAATGACAAAGCTGGTTGCTGTAATTGATGGTGCTGGGTTCACTGAGGTGAAGTCATACATCAATAGTGGAAATTTAGTTTTCTATGTTTCTAAAATGGGGCAAGAAGAGGTAGTCTCAAAATTAGAAAAAGCTATAGAAAATGAATTTGGATTTAGAGTCGATGTAATAGTGCGAACTACCTCACAGTGGAGTAAATATTCTACCCAAAGCCCATTTCCGACTGCCGAATCCACCCGGCCCAATAAGCTTCATCTGGGCCTTTCTAAAGCTACATTTGACGCCGATATTATCCGAATTCTCAATGGAAAAGCCCAATACGGAGAAAAAATAAAAATTGTGGGTGATGCAATCTGGGTTGATTTTAACGAGAGTGTCGGGAAATCAAAGCTCACCCCAGCATTTTTTGACAGAACTGTCGGATCAACGGTTACCATGAGGAATTGGAATACCGTCCAAAAACTCAATGATATTCTGAATGAATGATAACCGATCCATGGCCCGGGAGTGAGTCCACGCATGGAAAGAGATCACTGAAGAATCATTCTGATGGAGATCAACTTCGGGCCGGAGGAGAATAGAAAATGTCCAAATTTTTAAGAATTTTGCATTTTAATTAAAATTGCCATTTTAAACGATAAGTCATCAAATTTTATGGATCCTAAATTGCAATTCTCCAAGTCTTCGACTTGTCCAACGCTTGTCACAATGCAAAATGGAGAACTTCAATGACGAAGGTATCTGGGAAATTTTCTAGTACTACAAAGAAGCTAATGGTTGTGATTGTAACGGTTACCGGAGTCAGTATCGGCGCATTCGTTGCGAGCTGTACCAGTAGTAATAATTTGAACTCGGTCCAACCGGGTGAGCAAGGACGAATTGGGAATACTACTCATCTCAACGGCACTACCCTCGGGAACGCAGATCGCGGAAAAATCGTATTTCGATCTGAGACCTTCGGCAACGAAGGATTCTGGACTGATGCGGCGAAATTGCCTCAAGGAATTACCACGGCTAGACTCACTCCAGTTCAGGCGCTTCAACTTGGTCTTTCGGTGAATGTAGATGCTTTGGATTCAGCGACTCAAAAAGCCGTAGGAGACGAGCTCGCCGCACAAGGCACAAACGGTCCTTTGCTCAATAGTTTCGACACAACAGTAAAACTGCTCAATGCAAATGCCATCATCGGTGTGGTCGTAAGGGTTAATAGTAGCGGTGTAGTCGACGTTGCCCATGGCAGCAAGGTGGGTGTCAGTTGTGTTCTCTGCCACGGAATCACAGACGGCTCGGTCGCAAGCCTTCCTTCCGGCGGATCGATTGGCAAAGAGGTGGACGGACCCGCAAATCATCATCTTGCTGTCGGTAAGATCTTCGCAGCGGCCGCAAATACTCGAGCCTTTTACCCGATGGCGCAGTTGATGGGTGACGATGGGACTTCAATTGGCCGAGCACCCTCCGAAGAAGGTTTGAACAAAGATTCGACTGAAGCTGAATTCGATGCTTATTTCAGCAACTCTAACTTTTACCCAGTCGGAATGTTTGATGATACTGTTGATGGTAACGGCAATCCGATGCATATCACCCCGTTTTTCCGGCAAGATTTGGCAGCCCCGTACGGTAGTGCAGGCGAGCTCTCCAAGCAAGATCATTTTGCGAATACTGTTTATACCGTACTTCTCGATCCGACTAACCTTCTCAGTCCTGGAGGAAAGGCATTTTTGCATAAAGCGGCGGGTGCCGGAGGCGATAAGCTCGCTGCGGATTATGCTGAAGTCCTAGAGGCAACCCAAATGTACCCAAAGGGTACTCCTAAGGGGTCCAGCGGTGGCTATCCTTACGTTCAAGTTTCCAGAACCGGGATACCCGGAACTGAAGACACTTTGATTGGCATCCGAGTAGACGATCAGAAGCTATTTGATATGAATGCTTATGTGTTTGGTCTCCGTTCACCGAAGGGTGTCGTTACAGATGCAATTGCAGTAGGTCGAGGGAAGGCGCTTTTTGCAAGCTCGACCGTCGGTTGTACCTCTTGCCATAATATAGACAATAGCCAGCCCGTTCAGTCTAGGATTATTGATATGAAAATCATCTTTCCAGGCGATAACCCCGCTGTGCTCGCATCCCGCGAGACTCCTCTATCGCCCATAGAAGATACTCCAGGCAATACGTTTGATGACAAAATGATTGTAATTAATGCCAGCTTGCGTGGTCACAATCGTGGTGCAGCCTTACCTCTTTTGATGGACCTGGCGCGAAAGCCAGTCTTCTTGCATGACAACTCGGTTGCCACGCTCGACGAATTGATGGATCCAGTTCGTGGGGCAAATGCTCCACATCCATTCTATCTGCCTCAGCAGTCGGATAGGAATGATATGGTGCAGTTCCTTAAAAGTCTTGATGACATAAGTAATTAAGTAATTAGTAAAAGCCTTCGATGAGCCCATGAGTTCATCGAAGGCTTTTTTATTTTCGTTCACTTATATTTGTCTTCATATCCAAAAATAGGACCTGCACTGCTGGGGGTGTGGTTGGCATTTGAGTTCATAAAAGTGATCAGCGCCCAAAGCTTGCATTGTAAAGTCCACGATGAATTCTGAGTTTAAGCCTCAGATTTCCGACCACGGTTTGATTGGCAATTGCCGAACAGCGGGTCTGATTTCAAATCGTGGCTCACTCGAGTGGTGTTGTTTTCCTTATTTTGATTCTACAAGTTATCCTGCCTGATTCCAACGTTCTGGAAACCGTATTTGAGACAGAGTCCGGCTCGGCCCACCTTCTAGATTGTTTTACGGTTACTTCCGAAAGAAATAAAAATCGCGAGTTTTGGCCCGCAAACGAAATTCCTCGACTAGTGGAAGAATTTCGGGGTGAGGTTCGCTCCTAAGCCGCACTACAGCGCCCATCCTCACTACATGAAAGATCAGGGACGAATGCGTGTCATTTTTTTTTTTGCGTCCATGACGAGTTGAGGTTTCTGAGCGAACTCGATCCCCGAGGTTTTAGCTGGCGAGAAGTAGATCGGACACCCGAATGGCGAGCGAGGAGTATGGTCCTGACCCGACTCGACAACTCGAGCCACCGGGATACATCGGACTCAACTACGGTCGAGGTACACCGATCTCAATCGCAGTCGCTCATTGGATGAGTGGCCCCTTGTGCCCAGAGCGAGTTCTTCTTATTCGTAGAGGAGGCCGATTTCATTAATTCTACCTCGTAACTTGGCTAGACTGATTGGGCTAACTTCTTGCACCAGTTCAGCCTGGGTCCACGAAAACCTGGAATACCAATTGACGTTGATTCTTCAAGGAGCACTCATGAATGGATCAAGCAGTCGTAAAATAGAAACCATCAGACCTCTGCAAAATACCCGTGAACCTAAAATTTTCAAACCGGACTCATTGGATCCTGCAAAAAAACTTCAATCCGCGGGAGAGATCGTACTCCGTTACGGCCTGGTGACGGTCCTCCTTTGGGTCGGTGGCCTCAAGTTTACGAGTTATGAAGCTCAAGGGATCCAGCCCCTCGTCGCAAACAGTCCATTGCTCTCATGGGCATACAGTATCATGAGTGTAGAAGGGTTTGCTCGTCTCCTTGGCACTGTGGAGATTGCGATCGGTGCATTGATTGCCCTTCGTTCGGTTTCACCCAAAGCTTCTTTGGTGGGGAGTCTTGCCGCGATTGCAATGTTCCTGACAACCCTAAGCTTTCTTCTCTCTACTCCCGGCGTAGTGCAGGAAGGCTATAGTTTTCCTGCACTATCTCCGCAGATCGGGCAATTTCTGGCGAAGGATCTAGTACTTCTGGGCGCAGCCATCTGGTCTGCAGGGGAGGCATGGAAGGCTCTCGTTTTTTCGCCCGATTCTCTGAACAATGATGCCCGTTAGCCTGGAGAGCTGAAGACTCGTTTAGGTCGATGTCGCTCTCGCCAAATACAAATGTGTGTATGATGAATAATAGATTTGAGGAACAAATTCGAAATGAACTCTTGGATCGACAAACGAATGGTTTCAAAATAGAGGAAGAAATTACTAATAACGCGAATTCCACGTAGGAAAATCGAAAATTCACATCTATGATGGAACGACACCTGTCGGATGTAATTTTAACGGATCAGGGTTCAGTCAAACCAGGGTTCCATGGTAAAATTGCTTCTTGATTTCACTGTAAAGGACTTTTCATCGAAATCAAGTTTGCCAATTTCAATTTTATCTCACAACCTATTTATTGCGACTTTGTTGCTAACGTCGATGGGTATTTTATTCACATTGATGAGAAGTTGGCTCACTTGCCAAAGCTCTGTGTCCGAGAGCGAATCAACAAAACCTGGCATTCCAGTTAAGCGTATTCCATTCTTAACTTTCCAATAAGCTTCCCCAACGGGGTCATCAGTGATCTGACCATCAGCCTCTAATAATTGCGGTGGTTTTGGAAATAGGTCTTTTGCAATAAAAGACGGTTGGCCGCCAGAACGCCCATGGCATAC
>JANNCA010000275.1:0-1677 GCA_031386075.1 Oligoflexia bacterium | reverse complement strand
GGTTGAATTTTCAGTGCAGGCCCAAAATTCCATTATGGCCAGGGAGGGGCGGTATCCTCATCTTAAGCTTCTCATCTTGCAGATGCTCGAGCTAGATCCGCGCCCAGCATTTCAAAAACGACGAACACCCCCAGGCAGTCTGAAATCTCAGGGAAGTCAGTATGGATTTAAGCTTTTTGAATTTGATGTCAAATGGGAGATTCGAGACGAGAAGTTTCATGTTTTGGATGTTGTCGATCTCTGACCATCACTGTGAGTCGGCTGGAGCAAATGGGTTTCGACTCAGAGCCTTCTGATATTCCGCGGATTTGAATATTCCAGACGTGGATAGATTGCCCGAGTCTTAAAGGAGTGGCTTTTCCAATGACTATTCCATGGGTAATGCTGCTGAGGTGGCTTGCGTTGATTTCGATGCCCACACAGGTTTTGCTTTGGATTCCAGCGACTAAGGCGGAGGCGACACTTCCAAGTGACTCCGCTAGGACGACCGAAGCACCCCCATGAAGAATGCCGGGAGGATTTTTAGTTCTCGGATCGACAGGCATCGAAGCCTCTAGGTAGTCGTCTCCAATCATTGTAAATTGAATTCCTAGAGAGTCATGAATTGTGTTCTTGCAGAAGGCATTGAGTTGATCGAGAGTCGGGGATTCTTTCCAGATGGGCTTCGCTGGTAGGGTCGGTTGCATAGCCAAGAAGTTTAAGGATTTCATCCCCGACTGTCTAGGTCATTCGATAACCTTATTCGTTTTTCATTTCCAGTTTAAGTCCTTGCTGACTTAGACCGTAAATTTTTCTGAAAAGTCGATTCTCTTTACTCTGTGAAGGATGCACGGGGGATAGGGTGATCTTGCTGGGTACCTGAGATTCTAGATTTGCTGCGAAGTTACGGACCACCGTTGGGGTTACTGTATTTGTGTTGAGAACCCCTGAAATGTCCATGAAAAGTCCAATTCCAGTCGTCTTAGGTGCCGCACCTGCAAAAATCCCTGCAGTCACTTGAATGGGTCCAGCTGTAAAGGGCTGAAATACATCGACTCCAGGCAAGTAGTGCCCCGCTGGATCTAAAACAGAGAAGGGGATGGCTGTACCCAGGAGGGCCACACCTTTGGCAAAGGCGAAGTAGAGCTGTGCTCCCGTGTTAGCAATGGGGATTGCAATGGTAGTCGCGTTTTGCAAGCCTCCAACAGGAAGTGGGGTTCCGTTAGGAAGGAGAGGACTTCCTGAGGGTTCCCGGGAAATCTGGGAGATATTCAGTTGAATTGTGAGATCCGCAGAGTATCCGTTGCAATTTTTTGTACATGAAATAGGCGTCAGGGTGATTTGGCCATATTGGGCAGGGGATTTAAAGTCGCTGAGTGGGAAGCTAATGCCTGCGACTTGAAAGCCACCCGTATTGAGGGTTGCAGTAGCTTGCACCCAATCTTCCGAGTTTTGAACTGAGGTTTTTACGGCTATGTTGGTCACGATTTGGGCGATCGGGTTACCTCCTTTTGCGCCACACCCTGACATCATGAGAGAAGCCATGAGGGTAAAACTCAATCCGCCAATCAACTGTGAACTCGTTCTGAGATGGATCATAAAAAGTCCTCTTTCTTTTAAGTGTTAAATTTAATTAACAGTAGTCATTGATTTTTATAATATAAGACTATTTTAGTCAATTAATTTTATTCTCCAATG
>JANNCA010000185.1:0-4894 GCA_031386075.1 Oligoflexia bacterium | reverse complement strand
TTGGCCACAACTTGACAAAAAAACTAAAAGAAACGCCACTCTTAGAAAAGATCCGAAAAACTTACAGGCCGGAATAACCAGGTTAGAATTTTTGTCACTATTCAAAGCTGAACCTCAACAACTCCACCAGAATGTAAAATTCCTGAGAGTTGCCTTTTTGATTTTGAGGTCATTACCCTGATTTTTTTTAGATTATAGCCCGGCTCTTCTGCAACACCAGGAAGCGATAGGACCATGCCCGAAGAATTCATCTCAATTTTTACCAAATCACCTCGACGCAAGTCTGGAATTTTTTGAACTGAAACAGTCGTTAGAAACTGGCCCTCTAAAATAGTTTGAATTGCCTCCAACCCGGCCACCTCAATTTTGTCGGACACGAGGACCCCCCGATATTCATGAGCTAAACCAGTAGATACTTCTACCGCTTGAACTACGAACATATCCTCGTGAAGTGCTTCGCCAGGCCGAATTCGTTTCAACGGAATTTTTGTAGGAACCCATGCGGAGAATTTAACCCAGCCTTCAGATTCAAATTCATTTACAGATCCCTTCGCTAAAAAATGCATATTACCCCGTCCATCATCCCCCAATAGATCAATGGAATTAAGTAATTTCGGCTCTTCCCCCCGAACCCACTGGACTCGTCCGGAAAATTTAATCTCGGCTCCAGAGTAAATTTTAGAAATGGAACTTCTCAGAACCGAATGAAAATTTGACTTTGGAAGAGACGCCAAACTTGACGAATTCGTAAAGACGAAACCAAAAAGAAAAACGAAGGGCAATCCAAAATTAAACTGGGGCCCTAGTGAAAGACTCATTTGATATTGACCGTGGCCGAAAGCATTTGATCCGCAACTCCCATTACTTTGGTTCCCATCTCATACGCCCGCTGAGTGGTGATCATGTCGACCATACTGTTTGCCACATTGACGTTCGACCCTTCTAGAGCACCTTGGTGAATTCCACCCATTCCGTTTTCTCCGGGAATTCCTAGAATCGGCGACCCACTCGCTAGGGAAACTTTATATAACCCGTCACCCATAGCCAAGAGACCCTGTTCGTTTTGAAAATTGACTAGTTGAATCTGCCCTAAAATGGCTTCCGCGGCTCCTGGAAGTGATACCCTAACTTCGCCCGATGGGTTGACAGCAACATTAAGTGCGTTAGATGGAACTACAATTTGGGGGATCATTTTAGATCCATTTGAAAGCTGAAGAATTCCTTGGGAATCTACATGAAACGCCCCCGCTCGAGTATAAGCGACCTCTCCTTGTGGAGTTTGAACTGGAAAGAAGCCAGGACCGTCAATCATAAAATCGTAAGGGTTATACGTCATCTTAGCCGGACCGGGCTCGAAATTTTTGTGAGAAGCACCTACTTTCACTCCCATTCCAATTTGAACTCCCACTGGGGACTGACTATTTGCACCCAATGAGCCTCCGGGCTCCTTCAATGTTTCATACATTAAATCTTGAAACTCTGTCGTTGACCTCTTGTATCCATCTGTATTTACGTTCGCCAAATCATTTGCAATATTCTCGATCTTTGCTTGCTGAGCTTCAAGCCCTGTGGCTGCTGCTGAAAGTGCTCTAATCATAATTTTCCTACTTCATTTGCTTCCTTGCCTAAAAGTTCTCCATAAGTCTTCAAAGCCTTTAGGTCAGTCTCAAAAAGGCGATTTGCCTTTATCATATTTGTCATTTCTTCAATTGGATTTACATTTGAGGACTCAAGCAATCCCTGCCGTACTAATGTATGTTCAGGCGACACGCGATTTGCCGGATTTTTATTTTCAAAGAGCTGTCCCCCTATCTTGTGGAGTTGACTCAGGTCACGAAACTCAGCAACGCTCAATCGAGTGACCAGAGTTTCACCGGAAAATATTTCCCCTTGCCCATTGATAACAATATGCCCCCCCCGATCTCTCAAATTGATGAATCTTGAAGCAAGATCCAAAGACTTTGGCGCAACCCCAACAGATTCGGCAGCTAAAATTGGATTGCCATCTGCTGTCACTAGTCGACCGTCTGAGGCGACTTTAAGGCTGCCCTGCCGGGTAAAACGAACTCCTTGAGGGGTATTCACCTCCAAAAACCCAGGACCGTCCATTGCCACATCAAACTGAGACTGAGTTACTCTCAGATGCCCCTGGCGATAGCTCGTATGAGTCCCATCCATAACAACGTAGGATTCATCTCTCCCGTCCAATGGATATAGGTCCTTATCCTTGATTGCTCCTCTGGGAATATCCCCAGGCCCATGAATACGCTCAACCGTTGATAAATACTCTTTGAATGTAGGAGTGTCTTTTTTAAATGCCCCCGTATCTGAATTCGCGAGATTATTCGCAATGACGTCCAAATTTTGAGCTTGTGCGACAGCTCCAGCTGCTGCAGTCCACATTCCACTGGCCAAATAACTCTCCTCGAGGGCCTCATTGAATTCCAAATAAAATACTATTTAATGTTTAAAAATAAACGGGCCTTCTCAAGGGTAAACTAAAGCAATCGGCATGCCTAATTAAAAACTTAATGATTCTATAAAAAATATTTAAAGTAGTTTAAAAAAAATGGAAATAACGGCAAAAATAGACCACTTGAATGTAATTTATATGATATTTTGCCTAGTGCATTACCTAGTACATTAAAAGGAGAGATTCAAAACCCAAATCCAATTTTTGTCCCCAGAGAATTTAGCCCAATCGGACTATACTCTCCCTCAATCGTAATTCTAAGTCCAGCATTTGGGACCTTAATGTCAACACCACAAAAGAACACTGCCCCAATGGCTGATCCCTTTGCACTGAAACTAGCTGGCCCGATCAGCGCTGACAGAGGGTTGGGAATACTCAAACTTCCAAATGAATACTGTAGTCCAAGACCAATATAGGGATCTGCAAAGGTTAATTTTTTAGAGATAAGAATTTGCGGTGAAACGGTATTGGTATTCACTGTAAGAGTTTGTCCCGATATCTTGTATGTAAGATTATTCATATTATAAGAAGCCCGAACAGCCCAAGTAGGTCCCTCTTCTTGGCTATAAACGACCCACTTAATGTCACCTCCTATAAACAGACTCCCTCCGATCAAAGGCAGTGTGGACACTGGCGGAAGAAAAGAGATTCCTATGTCCACACTTGAACCAAACCCCTTACTCATATGAAATTTCGTTGACGGTAAAATAGGAACGGCCACTGTGCTTGAACCTCCGCCTGGTGAGGCGAGACTACCTAGAGCTGCTCCCAAAGACGTGGGTGGTTGCACCAAAGTCACTTCTATCCCCATCGCTATACCAACTGCCGTCCCTAAAGCTGTAGCAGGCTCATAAGAACGGTGATCCATCGCTAATCCGACAGAAGATACAACTGAATTTGCGATGGCGGGAGTGATAAAATTGCTTATATTGATGGCAGGCAGTGTAAATGCAAGGATTTCACTGGGGCACATAAACACCAAAAGTAAAACCACCCTGATTTTTAGTTTATGTAGATTCACTCATACCTATCCTTGGCCTGCAAAGAAATCTTTTCCTCTTCCCCTTGTTTCGGAATTTGTTAGAAAAAATTAAGTTTTTGTGATTCTTCGTGATATTGCGTAAATCGCTTATGATTAAACTTCTAGGAAAACCCGTTGCTGAAGCTATTGAACAGAATGTCCTCTTCAGAACAACGCAATTCATCGCAAAATTTCGGCGCCCCCCTCAGCTCTGCGTTGTTCTCGTTGGCAATGACCCAGCAAGTCAGATTTACACTAGAAAAAAAGGCGAGGCCGCTACAGCTTTAGGAATGAGCCACAGAACGATCTCATTAAATATAAACTCAATCCCAGAACAAGTGAAGAAGGTTGTCGATCAACTCAACTCTGACCCCTTAGTGGATGGAATCCTCATCCAACGCCCTCTGCCCAAAAACTTTTTGGAGAACGAAGTCCTGAATTGGGTCACTCCTGAGAAGGATGTGGACGGCTTTCACCCCATCAACTCCGGCAAACTTTACCTAGGATTGCCTTCGCTACAACCTTGTACCCCGGCAGGAGTCATGGCACTACTCAACCACTATCAAATCCAGATTTCGGGCAAGATCGCCTGCGTGATAGGACGGAGTTCCATAGTTGGCAAACCCATGGCCTCTCTACTCCTGAAGGCCGATGCGACTGTTCTTCAATGCCACAGCAAAACTCCACGGCTTCGAGAACTCACCCTTCAAGCTGATCTATTGGTGGTCGCTGCAGGGAAGATGAACCTGATCGATTCGACCTATATTCGCAAAGGAGCCGTCGTGATTGACGTCGGCATTCATCGAACCCCCGAAGGTAAAATTTTAGGCGACGTTCTTTATGACTCCGTGGCTTCTAGGGCCTCTGCAATGACCCCTGTGCCCGGTGGCGTCGGAATCATGACTATTGCTACCCTCATGCAGAATACGATTACCGCTGCAGAACTGAGGGAAAGCCGGCAGTAAAGGCACCTTCCGAGGACTGGGCCTCTTGACAAATCGGATCTCAATGCCATTTAAAGACCTATGGCAAAGCAAACACAGACATTTCAAGCTGAAACTAAAGAACTTTTAGACCTCATGATTCATTCTCTCTATTCTCATCGAGAGATTTTTCTCAGAGAGCTCATTTCAAATGCCTCGGACGCAATTGAAAAGCTTAAATTTGAAAGCCTTACCGACCCAACCTTAGCCTCCTCTGGGGCATCCGTCGGCAACGATTTTGAGATTCGTCTTGAAGCAGACAAGAGCAATAAAACACTCTCAATTACTGACAACGGCATTGGGATGACCCAAGAAGAAACCATTAAAAACATTGGAACCATTGCGCATTCCGGAACAAAGTCTTTTCTAAAAATGAGGCAAGAAATCCAAAATCACCCCGAACTCATTGGTCAATTT
>JANNCA010000268.1:0-6671 GCA_031386075.1 Oligoflexia bacterium | reverse complement strand
GGCAGAATTAGCTCATCAAACCTATCGTTTCGAAACTCGATCGGGAGATTGGTTAAAACAAAAGTTTAAATATAAATTTGATGCAATTTACTGCAGTCATGTCATTGAGCATATCCCTAATCCAAGAGAGTGGATGGAGCGTTTTCGAGAGGTTTTAACCCCCGATGGGATTGTTTGTATTTCAGTTCCCAATATGCAGAGTTTGGATAGAAAATTTAAAAGGCTATTGAAAAATCTGGGTCTCAAAAAGGATCGGTGGCAAAGGTGGAGAACACCCGATCACCTTTATGAGCCGTGTGAGAAAAGTATTCTTCGGTTTTTTGATTCCTGTAAATTTGAGGTTCTTCACAAGTATTCCTATCCGAGCGAATGGTGTGGGGATGTTGGACTTTGGCACCGGCTTTTTCATTTTTGTTTCCGTTGGGGTGCCAAGTCTCGATACTTTATTCGCCCGATATAATTTTTTTGACAACATGCGGAACTTATTGATAGTTAGGTGCGCTGTTCGGTGTGGTGTGGATGACCCATTTTCTTAGGTATAATATTTTCTAATTGATGAAAGAGGTTTCTGTGAAAATAAACGGGATGCGGGCATTGGTCCGTCATGGGGTTATCATTCTATCGACTTTGATCTGGTTTTCCCCGCCCAGTTTAGCAGACATTCAGCGGCGTTATTTTCATTTTTCTAACGGAAACAAGGCTATTTTTACGATAGATACAGAAAATCCTTTAGAAGGGCGGCTTGATTTATTAGAGCCAGGGGATAACGGAGATACCCTGCCAATTTTTACTCATTTTAATTATAAAAATTTCCTAGACCACGAAGATTCTCAGAATACAGAATTGACTACAGGTGTTGTAGCTCGACGTGCTGATTCAAAAGATTCTCATTTTACCTGGTTTGAAAGTAAGGATGAGCATTTTCTTCTCTTCCAAGATGGAAGGTTGGCTAGGTCTTGTACTGGAACGCTCGGTCAGCGATCTGCTTTTGGAGCTGTCCAAATTGATTTGGAAGGCAAATCCCTTGTCATAGAGACTTTCAGCAGAGGGGCCTCAGCAGGTACGTTTATTTCGTCTTTGGGTTTAGCTGGAACGGATCCCCTATTAGGTGAATGCGTCAGATTGGATCATGAGTATCATTCTCATTTGCCACAAATGTCTCTAAAGTATAAAAATGGTTTACTCTCCCTGTCTGGAATTGAAGCCCAAATAGAATTGTCAAGTATGGCTTTGGTTTGGAACGTCGTGCATCAGGGAATCACCTATTTTATTAAGTCGATCTCTGATTTAAATGATTTAGAGAACTTTGGGCACTTGGAGGGAGGGGTTTTTATTTTCCGCTCCAATGATGGGAAGGCCATTAAGATTCAAGATAAGGCTATTACGATCCCTACAGGGGAGTTCCCAGTGCCTCTATTTGAAATCAAAAGCGGACTCCTTAAAGTAAATGGTATTAAAAGAAAAATTGATTTGAATCAATTCGACGCTGAGTCTCGTGTTATCAAGCGTCAGGGTAAAGCTGATCCACTCTATGATAGGAATAACCTTGCTATAAATGCCGCAGAAGCTGTTCTCAAAAATTATAAAGATTGGGTACAGGAGTCCCTACTCCACCCTGAGAATTTTAAGGAAAAAGCAGATCCTTTGCTCATGGAAAACATGGGGGAAGCGATTGTTTCCGGTCGAAGCCTGGTCGTGCTGGGTAAGGCCGGTACGGGTAAGACTAGTGCAGTACGGGCATTTGCCAGAGAAGTGGGAGCGGGGCGAATTCCAGGTGTACCTCGTACGACGAGGATTATTGAGATTAAGGTTGCAAATCTAGCGAGTGGCACTACTTATACAGGAATGATTGAAGAAAGAGTTGCAACATTGATTGCTGCGGCAAAAGAATTAGGCTGTATTTTCTTTTTTGATGAAATTCATTCGTTGGCTGGAGTTGGAACTTCTAAGCACCAACAAAATGACATCACTCAATACATGAAGGGCCCGCTAGAAACAGGTGAATTAATTTTGATTGGTACGGATACCCCTCATGAATTTAATAATGTCTTTGGAAAAGACCCAGCATTTATGCAGAGGTTTAAACAGGTTCGGGTTAGTTCGCCCACAGGAGGAGACTTAATCCAAATTTTAAGGGACCGTATTCTTAAAGAAGGATATCCCCTCCCCTCTAATAGTGTACTAGAGGCTGCAATTGACTATTCAAATCAATATGATCTGACTGCTGCACAACCTAGGTCAGCTATTAATCTACTGAGGACTGCCTATGCAAAGACTTACTCTGTCGGATTGGGTGGGCAGCCCCTCACCAGGGAGGTATTGGTTCGTGCCGTAATTGCCGAATATAAGGTGGATACTGCCCAGTTTTCAAGGTCTCAAATGCGCAACAAACTTCAACACCTTTCCGAAGGGTTGAATTCAGAAATCATTGGTCAAGCTTCTGCGAAGGAAGCCATCATTCACTTGTGGCGGCGCAAATTGACGGGAGTGGGGGATGCTGACCAGGTGAATAGCCTTTTGTTGGCCGGTCCATCCGGAATCGGTAAGAGTAAAGTTGCTGAAATTTCTGCCAATCTCATGGGTTATGAAAAAACCACGATCGAGATGAATAAGTATAGATTGGGGGGGGTTGATAAATTTAGAAGAGAAGTGTATTCGGCACTTCTGGATCATCCCCTTCGTGTGATTATCCTGGATGAGCTTGAAAAAGCGGGTATTGAGGTTCAACAGGCAGCTCTTTCTATGCTTCAAAATGGTGAGTTTACCGTTCTTGAAGAAATTCCTGGCGGCGGAACTGTGAGTCGAGAAGTGAGTGCTAGGCATTGTCTCTTTATCTTGACTACCAATGCAGCCAGTCGTTTTATTGCCCGAGAGTGTGGGGTGAACGGGAAGTGTTCCATCCCTGATAAGCATCTGGCCGCTGCCATGGTGGGGGAAATCGATCAGGCGATACTGTCTCGAATTCAAGACATTGTTCCAATGACCTTCCCCTCTCAGAAGGAATTTGAAGAAGGGCTCGTCTTTTACGTTCGGAGAACTCTCTTAAGGGAGAGTCAAAGGCATCGAGTGCAGTTTACGATCAAGCGCCAGGCTGAATTTTTAAAGGCCCTGAGTCAACTGAGAACTTCTGACTCTGAATTTCGAGATGCAAAAAAATTAATTGCGAAGGTCTTGGAGAGAAGTATTTCAGAGTCCCTCTTGAGGCTAAATAGCGCTGAGGAAGGCGAGTTCGATGCCAAAGGGGATTCTATGCAACCCAGGGTGTTAATTGAATTGGACTGGAATCCAAAAAACTGGCCGGTTCAGGCTGAAAAAACTCTGAATTCAATGTATATTTGACAGGTCTAGGCCGGAATTTAGGGTGCCCACAGGCGCGACCAAGTTCTAGTAAAGTGGAATGCAGCTTTTTTTGAGATGGAGGAAGGGAGTACTTCTTGAATGCGGAGGGCCTTCCAGAGCTGCTCTGATTGTCCTATATTCCATAGGCCTGTTAGGTCAATGCCGGACTGCGTAGGCTTACAGCTTGGCTTTAAATGTTGGATAGCGCCGTTAAAGTCGCTACCAATTCCAACAGAAAGGTCGCCAACGATTTCGGTCGCTTCGTGAAATTGGAGCGCGAGCGCGTTGATACTTCCGCTACAAACGGCGGAGCCTGGGGTTCCATCGAGCATTTCTTCGCTAGGCACGAGTCCAACGAGACCGCGAGATTTTTGAACCTCAAGGAGTTGTAGGTCACTGATTCCTCGTTCAGCGTGGAGATAATGTCTGAGTACCGTATGAGTATAGAGAAGAGGTTGTCTGGCCTTTATCATGAGTGCTATCAGTTCGTTTTGTGAAGCATCTGAGGCATGTGATAGATCAATCCAGACCTTGTGTCGAACAAGGGATTGGGTCATTTTGATGCCAAAAGGAGTCAGTCCTTGAGAGTTGATTCGGATTCCATTGAGGTCCCGAACAGGGACTATCATGTTTTTAAGGAACGCAATGGGTGAAGAAATGGCGCGAAAGCCCTTTAAAAAGGCAACTCCACCATAGGGGTCGTCGGTTAGATGGAGTGGTGCTACGATTCTGATTCCCGAGCGATCCACAAATTCTTCGATATCCGCTTCATTTTCAAGAATTCCAGAAGCTCCCTCTAATGCCAGAACCATCACATGCTTTCCTGATTCGAGGGCGGATTTTGCTTGATCGGGGTGTTCAGCTAAAATCCATTGGGGATGTTCGGCGACAAATTTTTGAGCCATAGATATTTGATTTCGAATTGAATCTCGGAGAGATCGATTAAACAGAGGGTGAGCGTAGAGAGTTGCAATGACTAGGTCGAGGTTAGATTGAAGCAAAGTTTCATCGTTCACTTGTGAAGAAAATCGATCCTCCCAGGATTTGGCTTGCAAAGGCTCTCTAAAGCTTCCTTTGAAAATACAGCCCAAGCCTTCCTTCATAAAGAGATGGGCGTGAAGATCAACTCCTCCGGCATTTACGTGGCGAATAAAATTCAAAAATAGGGTAACTAGGCAAAATACGACCCAAATCAATTTTCCCATTTTTTTAAAATACCTCTTTTTCGCAGAAAATTGACTTTTTAAATCTAAAATATAACAATAGAAAGGTGGATGACCAAACTGACTGGAATGCTTTTTTAAAAGCTGCAAAAGAAGTTGAAGCCAAATATCTTCTTGAATTAGAGAAAAACAGGGCTCTTTTAGAGCAGATCTCTTCTATTAAAAGGGGCTCCTCCCAAACAGGAGTGGCGGAACTCCAAAAACAGTTTAATCTAGTGCTCAAGGGTCTTCGTGAAGAGTGCGAACGCCTGAAGACAACTTATCCTGTTTTTGATTTACTAGCAGCGAAACAAATTGAAGTAGACCGAATGAAGAAGGCATTTCACGCTCTCAGTGATGGACACTCGGATCGAAAGGCTATTGAGGGGATGGTCAAAGCACATATTATTGAGCGAGATGAGTTATTAAAAATTGCAGAAGAAGCTGAAAGCCGACTACAAAAACAGTTGGATAAAATTCATGCTAGCTACTTAAAGGCCTCCCGAGGGCAACCTTCGCGGGGCGATTCAGAGAGTCAAGAAAAAAGTCCTCCGCCAATCGAGTGGGTTCGAGTTCCCGAGTTCTAGTTCGAGCCAGGCACTCCTCTGGGAGAGTTGAAATTTTTACATCCAGGGTGAGAGAGTTGGCGAGCTGCTGAGTAAGTGGCGGGGCAACTTCCTTTTGATAATAATTTTAAATTTATTTTTTCCGATAGATAAAATCATATTATTTTTAATGTAGTATTTTTTTCCGGTTTCAGTTCGTTTCTTGTTTAATTTTATGATTTGGCTGGGACTATCATTTTCTGCTCGGCATGTCATATAAAAATGGCCCAAAAAGTGATATTTAATTTGGCACTTGTACAAAAATTCTTGGTCATCCATCAAGGTCATTTCGATGTCTTCTTGCCACTCTTGGTGGGTTAAGGTTTTCCAGAGTGAAGTTCTTTTCAGTTCACCTATGACGGGAAATAAAGATCGATTTTCAGGATTTATGTCCTCGCATAGTAGGTACATCCTCAACTTAAGGCCTCTGATCAGGTGGAAGATTGTTCCTAGAGTCAGTGCAGAGAATGCCCCAAGGAACAGACAGAGCTCGTGGTTGAAATTCAGCAGATTCGTGCTCCAGGTAGGCAGATAGATCTCCTTTGAGAGGAAGGTTAACTTAAATTGTTCTATATCTAACTATTTCTGTCAAGATTTCCGATTGAATAATTATGGCGGATAGGTTTAATAAGTATTTTTTATTGAAAACATGTGCTTTTCTTTTTTTTGTTTTGGGGGTGAGTTCGGTCCTAAGTCCAATTCAACATGCCAGGTCAGATTCGATATTTCATGAAAAGTTGACGGCAGATCCTGAGCTTGAGGCACGGCTTAAGGTGCTCACTCGTTACAAAATTCATCGAGGGGATACCTTAAAAAGGGTTGCAAGGCTACTTTATGGTCATGAAACCTGGTGGGTTAAAATACGAAATGAAAATCTCGTGTACAGTGCATTTGAACCAAGTCGAGTGCTTCCAGAAGGCGCCTATCTTCAATATCGAATTCCATTAATAGGAACCACTTATATCGTTAGTCCTAATGACTGGCTCATTCGAATTGTTCAATGGAAATATGGCGCTACCTCTTTCTGGGAGGAAATTTATCGCAAGAATATTAGCAGAATTTCAAATCCCAATCTCATCAAGCCGGGTGATGTTTTAACGCTTGGTTTAGACGGGAGTGTTCTAAAGGCTAGGGGTGGAGCCGTTCTAGTTGAAGGGGTAGTTGGTACCTCTGGACCGGGTACTGTTGATTTCGGGAACAGGGATCTGAAGTCGCAACAGAACCTGACCTCGAACTTACAGCCAATTTCCAATAGCACCCTATCTGGAGCTATTGACAGGATTAAGATGAGTCCGGTTTTTATTCAGACGGACTCGGTTTTAAGTTTTATTTTAATATTTGTTATTGGTTTTATATTAGGAACTCTATTGCTTGGTCTTCTTACGCTGACCTGGCGACTTACTCACTCTTATTTAAGTGGAAGTGAATCCTCTGTCAACTCTATCCCACCGGTAGGTAAAACTCGTTTTTCAATTGCTAGGATATTCAGAAAACAAGGGATTGACGAGCCTCAACAGTACAAAGA
>JANNCA010000177.1:0-4469 GCA_031386075.1 Oligoflexia bacterium | reverse complement strand
GATCGCTTCATCGCCCTGATTGAGTAAGGCAAGTGCAGTCCCTCTGATTTGAAGTGCAAAAGGCCAAATGGGATTACTTGACTGAATACCATTCAAATAACCGAGTGCCCTTTTTGGATCTCCTGAAACTAAGGCATCTTTACCTAAGGCATAAAGGTAGGAACCCCGATTGAATGCATCGTAGTCCTCATAGTGGGTGTGCTGAATGAGATACTTACGAAGCAGGTCTGCTCCCACACGAAAAATTAAGTTATGAGTCTGAGTGAGCACCGACCGAATCGAGGTCGGGTCCCCACTTTGCAACGTCCGAATAAAAAAGTAGGAAGCAGATTGAGGCAATCCTGCATGGGCTAAACTCAAAGTGACCCAGGCATAAGCCCCGGGTTTCAGCGCTGAGTCCTTCTCGTAAGCAGCAAAAGCATATCGCGCTGCTTTAAAGTACTGCCCTTTTTCGTAGAGTTGGGAGGCTTCCTTCAAATACTCCACACCACTGACAGGCTCCCTAGCAACACTCACTCCGGAGTCACCTGCAAAAGCGAGGTTCCAGACATTCACAAGGAGAATTCCCCCAACCCAACCCATCCTAACAACTCTCATGATTGAAGCCGAAATCAAAGTCTCCAACCGATTCCTAGACCGAAATTGATGTTCGAATACCATGTGGAATCTCCCGTCAATCCATTGATATGAGCCGAGTACAATGCAGTGGTCATATCCATGCGAACGATAAAACTTTCTGAAACGTGGTACAAATGACCCGTACTTAGAAATATCCCCAAGAGGTTATCCTGAACATAGTTTGCTGCAGCTCCGGACGTTTGAGTCGTATTCACAAAAGATTGAACTGAACCCGCTCCCAAACCAAAATACCAATCAAAATAAATAATACTATTAAATACGTTAATTTTAGCATACCAAGGAACATAGTAAATTTCACCGCCAAACTGAGCTCTAATTTCTCTAATAAAAGGCAACGTATTTGGTGCGGCCACACTTAAAGCCTGAAAAGTACTATTAGATGAATTAAAAATTTGAGTATAGAAAAAATCAACCCCCCAATATTCACTCATAAAATAACTCAGTCGAGGCTCTAAATTGACAGTACTTCTATAAGGGTTAGAAAAACCAACACCCCCCAAAACACTCAAAAAAGGATGTCCTTTTTTGAGATACTTTCTATTTTGCAAAACAAATATTTTCTTATCTGGATCTAACCAATTAAAATTATACTCTTCTTTATCTGAGTCAGTTTCCCGACTTCTTGAGTCATCTGCTCGAGCTAAAAATCCAACTCCACTCAAAAGGAAAAAAACAGATAAGTTAAATGCCCATTTATTTAGTTTCAAGTTCCATTTCTGGATGTCGCCGATATTCATGTAATTAGATTTAGTTTACTCAATTGAATCAAGGAAGATCAAGTATTTAAAGAGATCACCTCATTCGACCGAAGATTAAACATGATGTCTATTCATCCTCATTTTTTATGGACAGATTTATTTAAAAAAAACAAACAAAGCCAAAAAACTGTCGCCAACAATCTTAAAGAGAATATTTTATTTTGCACACTATCCCAATCCGAACTCAAATACCTATCCGCAATCGTCTACGAAAGAATCTACCAGGTCAATGAACCGATATTTCAACAAAATGATCGCGGCCTAGGAATGTACCTAATTACCAAAGGACAAATCGCCATCAAAACTAAAACTCGTCGTGGCGAAGTACTCGTCACGGTTTTGACGGAGGACAGCTTTTTTGGAGAAATAGCCTTAGTTGATCCAGGTAATTTGCGAACTGCTTCTGCTGTAGCCATCGAAAGATCCGTGGTCATAGGCTTCTTCAAGCCAGACTTAATTGAAATTCTTGAGAGAAAGCCGGCCATGGGGGTCAAAATCCTCTTTCAGCTTTCAACCGTTTTAGGGAGAAGGCTTCAGGAAACGACTGAGAAAATTACCCAAATGAATCGGGCTAAAAATCACCCTTCTGAATCAAAAAAAGCTCCCCTTAAAGCAGATTCATGAAAAATCCAGCTAATCTTCAGCTTCGAAGAGACTTCAACAAATTAGTCTGTCTTTTTTTTGCACTTGCCGGAACCCTAACTTTATTCATTATCAATCCCGCTCTCTCTACTCCTATCCTCCTTTCATTGGTGATGACGACTCTCCTTTCTCCCTGGGCCACTTCGCTAGAACGAACTGGATACCCTCGTGCACGAGCGATCGCACTGATCTTTTCCATCCTCTTCACTGTGTTCATCGCATTTGGTTTGTGGGGATACAAAGTAAGTTTGATTGAATGGACCTCCCTCAAAGAAAAAGCGCCAGAACATTTCGATAAACTCATGAAAATCATTAAAACATTCGAAATTGATTGGCAAAATAAATATCCAATCATAAATACAATACACTTAACATCATCCCTGCTCAACTGGGGAGGACAAACCGGACGATGGTTTATCGATCATGGGCCCGGCTTAATGGGACAAGCTCTCACCTCTATCCTGATCGTCCCACCGCTGAGTTTTGTTCTACTCAATGAAGGTAGGTCAATCCGCAGAGCTTTCCTTCAACTCGTTCCGAATCGATACTTTGAGTCTTTTTTTATGATTGCCAATGAGATTACAAGGGCGATTTCAGACTATGTGAGAGCTAAACTGATCGAAGCCGTTCTCTTGGGACTCATGGTCACTTTAGGCCTCATGCTAATCCATGCACCCTACACGTTCGTTCTAGGAGCGATCGCAGGAATTACAAACATATTGCCCTACCTAGGGCCTGCTCTAGGGGCTATTCCAGGGCTGTTTGCGATCACTTTGGATCCCCACAACACTCACCTATTGCTCTCAGTTTTCATTGTCTATGGAATTGCCAACCTCTTAGACACAATCGTTGTGTTTCCCCTTGTGGTCGCCAAACTGGTAAACCTCCACCCCCTTCTTCTAATCGCCGTCGTCGCCATTGGCCAACAGTATTATGGGCTCGTGGGAATGCTCATTTCCATTCCGATCGCCACCGCACTTAAAGTCGTCCTTCAGGAAATCTATAAGTCTGTCTACGAACATTAAGAAAACGTTTGAGATGCACATCATGATGTGCGACAAGAATGCCCAAACCTCTTAGAACCTTAAACTGAGCCAACAGGGGTGATTTCAGACCCTGTTAAATTTCAGGTTTTTTTTTGGATTATTTGCCATTTGACGATGGAATATGACCTCAATTGGAGAACTCGACGATCAGTTGAACTTAGTTCGAGCAGCGGTACTCATGACTCATCTTTGATTACTTCCCTATAGCCTGAAAATGCCACCCATGGAGAGTTGACATTCGACCAAATGACGGATCGTATCCTTAAGAATATGAAATTAGAATTCAACTGACATCGATACCGTTCAAGAAAGGTTGTCGTGCGCAGGAACCCAATCCTTAGCGCCAAAAAGCATTTTCTTGAAAGCTTTGTCACAAAAGGTAATCTTAAGACCTAGAGGAGCTTCAGAATGGACAAAATTATTTGTGTAGGCAAAAACTATCTTGAGCACGCAAGAGAACTAGGAGACCCGATTCCGGAGCGACCGGTACTCTTCCTAAAACCTCCTAGCACGGTCACTTATGTCGATCCAAAGGCTCATTTCGTACGAGTTACCCTCCCGAAAGACAGGGGAGAGGTTCACCCTGAATGCGAAATTGTAGTTCGACTGGGTTCAAATTGTGAAATAGACGCAGTCACTCTGGGTCTTGATATGACTCTTCGTGACATCCAAAAGGGACTCAAAAAAGAAGGTCACCCCTGGGAGCTTTCGAAGGTTTTTCCTCAATCTGCAGTTTTAGGCCCATGGATTGAGTGGACCCAGTTCCAGAACTACCTAGAAATCCCTTTTACCTTTTCTGTTAATTCATCTGTCCGACAACAGGGCCGAGGAAATGAAATGCGTTTTTCGCCTCAAGAATGCCTCTCCTACGCAAAAGATCATTTTGAAATTTGTCCAGGAGACCTCTTTTTCACAGGCACACCCGCTGGAATTAGTTCTATTCAACCTGGACAAATAGCTGAAATAAAATGGGAAAATAGACTCTATTATCAAACTTTATTTAACTAAGATGTTTTTTATCATTTCTTTTTTAAAAGAATAGCTAAATTTTTGACCTTCGTATCAACTCAGAAATAGATGGCAGTCAGCCGCTCGGCAGCAATGTCATCCATTTAAAGGCTTCTTCGGTCTTTGTGGAGGCTCGCTTGAGTATTTAATAAATACTCAAAAATAAATTATTCTTCTCCGGTTATCATTCGTTCTTTGACAAAAGGGTTTACAATCCACTGTTCTGGAATGACCACGATCGGCAACTTTTGGGCCTGGGCGAATTCCTCTGCCTCTCTTCTGTGTACCCTTGGAGTGTCTTCCTTAATGAATACGCCAACAATTTCAGAAGACAATTGAGAACAAGTCCTAGTTCTCAATTGTCTTCTGAAATTGT
>JANNCA010000173.1:0-2963 GCA_031386075.1 Oligoflexia bacterium | reverse complement strand
ATTTCCAGTACTATCAAGACCCATCGAGAACATAAACCGATCAAACGGCACTTCACCGCCCATAGCAGCCAAACTAAACTGACCATAACCTTTCATATGATTGCCGTCGTAATCACCATTCAGCGCAAATACCTTCGAAGGCTCAGGCATCAGCTTAACACTTCCATCTCTTTGAGGGTAACCAGGAAGAACCAACATAAGAAATTTTTTCCGAACAGGATTAAAAGCAAAGGCTGTCGCCAAAAACCCCTGTCCGTCTAGTGCTGCGGGAATATAAGTATCGAGAGCTTCCGGTTGTGCAAGATACATAGAATGAAGCGCCCATGTAAATTCAGATTCTCGATTAACATCACTCAAAACTGAGGGTTGAACGCCTAAAACTTGAAAATCAAGTTCTCCTTCTAGTTTTTTAAGACCGAAAACTTTAAATCGATCTTCAAACCAACTATGAGTATGCCTAAAATAGAGACCCTTCACCTTAAGATGATAATGAGTAGAAGCCTCAAAAAAAGTTTTAGCACGAATGTTCAAATACTTACCGTCAGACGATACTTCGGCAACAACCTCAGCTGGAGGGGTCACTTCGACTTGAATCCGACTGGGAGTCGCATCGATAGCAGCGCTATCAATAAATTCGCCTTGCTCAAAAGCTGCAAGTTTCAACTGAATCGTTTCTCCAGCTGTAATCGTTGGTTCAGGACTACCATTACCCAAAGAGATCGCATCACTACTCACACTGGAAACCCACTGAAGCGTTGCAAATGAATCGCCAGCCTTTTGCCCTAACTGAGGGGGATCCGATAATCCGCCAAACTGACATTTGACATCAAACTTATTGTTCAAGCAATATTCATAAGGCACCGAATAGATAATCCCGCTATAGGAGCCTACATGAATAACTTTCGCACTATCTAGAGACACTGACGAATCCAGATTACTTCTGAGTGGATCTTCAGTCGTTTGGTAAGACCAAATCCTCTTTCCAGTCTCCAAGTCTAGCGCATACAGCTTACCATTCTTCGCACCAACTAGGACCACCCCGTCTTCGGTGATTAATGGAGAACTCGTGATTCGCGAATAGGTCGGAAATTTCCATAATAATTTTCCATTTTTACCTAACGAATAAATACTTCCATCTATCGATCCAAATAAAACTTTTCCATTATAAATAGATGGAGATGAATAAATTTCCTCTCCTACCGAATAACTCCAGTTCTTTTTAATGGAATATTTATGATTCTTAATATCTTTCTGAACCCTAAGAGAAATCATCTCACCATTAGAGGTCCCAAAGTAAACATTGCCGTCATCATCAGTTGCAGGGGACGATTTGATTTCACCTTTTGCATCAAATGGCTTGACAAGCGGGCTCCCTGTTTCAGGATCCAATAAATAAAGATGTCTATCCAAGGATCCAAATGCCATCCAGTCACCTTCGGCGCTAAAAGCTGGCGAAGACCAAATCATAAACCCGGTTCCAAAGGACCATCGCTCTACCCCCTTCGAGTCTACCGCATACATATGGCCGTTATCTGATCCTGCATAAATCAATTGATTCGGACCAATTTGGACATTGCCCTCAAAGGAATTGACTGTCTCCCCACTCTGATGGGTCCCTTCGCTTGCATGATGAGCCTGAAATTTCCAAATCAAGCTCCCTGTACTTTGATCCAGTGAATGCAGAGAACCATCTCCTCCCGGAACAATGACTTGATTTCCCTCTGTTAGAAGGGCCCCAGCGGAATCAATGAGAGAATCAGCCTTATTTGAAATTTCATAATGCCAACGCTCTCTCCCCTCCGAATCAAACGAATAGAAAAGCTTATTAGAGGATCCAACATAGGTATTTCCTCGAAGGTCCACAATGGGGGTCCCCCAAATTAACCCTCCAATTTTAAAATTTTTAATTGTCCTGGACTGGCGGCCCGGCCCAAAAGACTTAACTTGAATTGGACTCACCCCAGTATTTTGAGGACCATTCCGAAAAGTCGCCCAAACCCCATTCAAAGAGCCGGGTGAATGCACCCTCAATCCTTCACCAGCAAATCCAGTCTGTGCACAAAAAACGAACCCTAAAATAATTCCTAAATAAAATCGATTTTTCATTCTTCCCCTCCAAGATGGATCTGTTACCCGAAGACAGAAAGCGCCGCAACCCCTATTTAATTGGAGACTTGAGTTTGACGGAAATAATAAAAACACTCGTTACCGCGCCTAAAGCACCATAAAGAAGCGTAATTTTCGACCCAAATCCCCATAAAATTCCAGCAATTGGACTCGCTAAAAGCGTGGCAACTCCTGTTACAGTACCTAAAAGCCCCAAAGCACTCGCACGGATCTCAGGTGCAACCCAATCGACTACGAGGGCTTTTCCTACCCCGTCTGTAGCTGCACTGTAGAACCCATACAATCCAAACAGTGCCCAGACCTGCCAGGCTTGATTGGAAAATGCAAGCCCCAGATAGACTAAAGCAAAAACGACTAACCCTAAAGTGAGAATCACCCTTCTTTCAATGACATCAGATAACTGCCCTAGCCAAGGGCTCGATACCGCATAGACCCCATTATAAAAAGCATAAAGGAGAATTGTCCGCGTCACGGTAAAACCGAGTTCTTTGGCTCTTAAAATCAGAAACATGTCACTCGAGTTTCCAATTGAAAAACAGAACCAAGCCAAAAGATAGACTCTAAAATCTACGGGTAAACTAAAAAATGATAATTTTCCTGTAGTTTTTTTATCTTTATGATATGTTTTTTTAACCTTCTTAAGGTCCTTTACCGTCAATACAGCTAAAGCCCCTAGGCTTGCTGGTACAAATGAAGCTACAAAAATCCATTTGAGATTCTCCCGAAAAAGAAAAATCCACCCGATGGCAAGAAGTGGCCCCAGAACCGCTCCCATTGAATCCATACCCCGATGCCAACCAAAAGCCTTACCCATATGCCTACTGGATACTGAATCT
>JANNCA010000149.1:0-12808 GCA_031386075.1 Oligoflexia bacterium | reverse complement strand
CTTAAGTACCTCACAAATCAATTCTTTTTTAACATAAAGTATGGGTACATCTGTAGGATAAGTGGACGGATGGCAAACCAATTCAATCCCACCTTTAAATTTTTCCTGAGCTTGGCTAATTTGTACTTTCCAAGCTTCACCAAACTTAGTTAGCCAATCGCCTCCATTTGTTAAAATGGGCTGTCTTACATCCATTTCTCCATCCTTTCTCACTCTTTAGCGAACTCTCCGCACAATGACTCATTCAGCTTTCAACGAAATATTCTTGAGTGCAGCCAATCTTCTTTGTGAATGGGTTGCCCCATTTGCCACCATATCCTGAAGTCTCATCAGCGCGTGAATGACTCCTTCTGGTGCTGGAGGACAGCCGGGTACATATACATCTACAGGGATCATCGTATCAATTCCTTGTAGCACGCTATAGACGTTGAAAATGCCGCCTGATGAAGCACAGGCTCCAAACGACATTACAAACTTAGGATCGCTCATTTGGTCATAAACTGTTTTTAGGACGGGCGCCATTTTTAGGTTAATGATTCCTGCCACAATGAGCATATCACTTTGTCTTGGCGAAAACCTTACGACTTCGGCACCAAAACGAGACATATCATAATCTGAACAAAGAGAAGCCATCATCTCAATACCGCAACAGCTGGTTCCAAATGGCAGTGGCCAAAGGGCGTTTTTACGGCCCCAGTTAATAAAATCTTCTAAACGAGTCGTTAAATATCCGACCGAACCGTCTTTACTCATAAAAGCATCCTTTCCACTTAAATCCATTCAGAAAAAAGGCCTGGGTCTTACCCGCAGTTCGTGCTGAGCAAGAATTTCAAACCTATTCCCATTCCAATGCACCTTTTCTCAGGACATAAATGTACCCTACGAAAAGAACAGCCGCAAAACATCCCATTTCAATCAAGATAAACGAATTGATTGCTAGATATTTCCTATAAACAACTGCCCATGGGAAAAAGAAAATTCCTTCAACATCGAATAAAAGGAAGAGGATAGCAACCAGATAAAATCTTACTGAATACCGATGGCGCGCTGACCCCACTCCGGGCACACCACACTCAAAGGGCATGTTCTTGCGCCGATTAGGGATTCCAGTCCCTAAAAGGGTAGTTAAGATCGTAACTACCACACCTACACCAAGGCCTACCAATAGAAGGATCAGTACTGGGATATAACTCATGTCTTTTTTATAGCTCTATGAGCAACTGGGTTCTACCAGAAAATTAAGCTCAAAGACTGTCCTGCCCAACGAAAAACAAAATCTGCAAAAACACCTGCTAAAGTCATTGGAATCACGAGAGAGGCAAGGAATGCTTTTCTTGAAAAACTCACTGGAATTGAAGCTTCAGTCGAACTCTGAAAGTCTCCAATCAGACTGTAAGCCAATCTAGCAACGGAAACTGTCGAAATCACCATCGCAATCACCCCCACTGAAGCCAATGCGAGTCGATGATGCCGAATAGCCACCCCAAGAAGAGCAAATTTTCCTATAAATCCAGGCATTGGAGGACTTCCAACTAAATTAAGCAGAAAAACAATCAAACAAATACACTCAGGTACTGTGCGCTTAAGAGTTCCTTTTAAATTTTCCAAACGATCTGAATTAACCTTCTCAAAAAGAACGGCCAATAGGTAAAAAATTCCCATGAGTGCAAAAAGTTCGATCACTAAATTATAAAGTACGGCAGCAATCCCAATTTCATCAAGAACAAGAATCCCCATAAGCATAAATCCCGTCTCAACTACAACTAGGTAGCCCACCAATCTCTTTGCGGACTTTTGGCGAAATGCGAGTAGAGCCCCAAAGATCATGCTTAACCCAGAAATAACCGAAACGATTTCGGTCCAGTCGATCGCTCCTAAAACCTGCCAATTTCCGGCGGATGCCCCAGGTTGTGCAAAAACAACCACCAAAAACCGAATCGTTACCGCAAATCCTGCAACTCTAGGTCCAATCGAAAGAAAAGCCGACACGGGACCAGGTGCGCCCTCTAAAACATCAGGCACCAACAAATACATCGGAAAAGCGCCTATTTGAAAACTGAACGCCAAAAAAGCTAACATAAATACTATCAACATCTCATAAGGAGGAAGAGCTGACGCAAGTAACACTCGATGCATTTCATAAATATTAATTGAGTGGGTTGAGGCAAAAAGAATAGCTAACGAATAAAGCAACAGAGCGGAGGCAACGGCTCCAAAAGCTAAGTATTTGACTGCCGCTTCAGTAGAAAGCACAGACTTCCTACCGTATCCTGCCAGAAAATAGGATGCGATATTTAAAAAAAGAAACGTCACAAAAATTAGAATCAAATCTGCTGCTGATGCCAGCAAACACATGGCAAGGGTAGCTGCTAAAATGAGTGAGCAGTACTCGGGCCTACGATCTAAAGCAATCTCACGAGTATGCGAAACAGAAATAATCGCAAAGCTAGCGGAAACAATAAACAGAAGTTTAAAAAACAAAGAGAACCCATCGATCGACAAAACCCCACCAAAGACCTGTGATGCACTATACTGATACGAAATTAAAACTTGGACAAAGGCACCTAATAAGCCCACCAATGAGGTGGCAGCAATTAAACGAGTTTGTTCCCCGTAGTAAGTAATCTCGCCGGCAATGACCAGTGCCAGTGTCAAAACTAAAACAATCTCAGGCATAATTAGAAAAAAATCCTTGAGCACTATACTGCCCTCATCTTATTGTTGATAACAAAGTTAAAACTGTCGGTCTTATTAACTCAATCAAAGGCTTAGGATAAAGGCCGAAAAAAAGTAAGGCAGTCACTACCGGAAACAGGTATGCCCTCTCTCTTATTGTCAAGTCTTGAAATGCTTGAAAACCTGAAGCAGGCTTTCCAAGGAAAACGCTACGATACATGGCAAAAAGGTAATAGGTGGCAAGTAAAAGGGACCCACCAGCTACAGCTACGGTAACTGGATGAATCGAATAACTTCCAATGATGACTAGCGCATGACCTACAAATCCCCCAAAGCCAGGAAACCCCAAAAGCGAGGCAATAACTATTCCTGCAACAGTAGAAACGATAGGGGCACGTGTAGCAATACCTCCCAGAGTTCTTTCTCCTTCAGCATTTACAAAAATAGACTGCCCAGTTCTATCCGAAATAATCCCAGAACATAACCCAAACCCAGTAACAGCTAATCCCAACAAAAGCTGCTGATAAACGGCTCCCACTGCCCCTGTTGGACTCAGTGATCCAATCCCCATTAAAATTAAGCCCACCTCGCTTAGGCAAATAAAAGCAAGGAGTCGCCGCAACCCCCTTTGAGTAACTGCACAAAGACCGCCCATAATGAGATTAATCGTACCCGCCCCCACTATGACTTGTGCGGCAGATCCAAGAATTTCAGGAAATAACAAATAACAATCCTTCATTAAAATATAAAGTGCTACTGGAACGGTGCCCGCTGACAGTGCCACAAATACCGACGAAGGAGCCTCTTGAGCAATTTCCGTAAACCAGCCATGAAATGGCCAAATCGGCGCTCGAAGGGCTAGTCCCACGCTCATCAAAGCAAAAGCGGCGCCTGAGATGGGAAGCTCAACTCCAAGGAAATCGAACAGCTTACCTGATAGACGTCCTCCCGAAAGTTCTCTCAATGAAAAACTGTGGGGATCTACCGAATAATAGATTAAAACCAACGCTGAAAAAATAAGTGCCCCACTCAGGGAAGCGACAACAATAGCACCCAACGACGCCCTCTCCCGCCCCTCTCCACCCCAAATACCAACAAGAAAAAAGAAGGGCAAAGCACTCAGCCCCCAGAAAAAAAACTGCAAAAATAAATCCTGTGCACAAACTGCTCCAAACAACGCGGTTTGTAATACCAAGAAAAGCCCGTGCATCCCCCTAACTCCTATTTTTTGATTCCACTCAGATGCGATCAAAACAGGAAAAAGGAGGGCTATTAATAGTACAAGTAAGGCATTCAAGCCATCTACTGCCATATCATAACTAATTGCGTAAAATCCTACCCAAGGAAGGGATTCCGCGGCTTGCAAATCTGCCACTTGAGTGTGCATGGACATAACCAAAACAATTCCACAAATACTCGCACAAATACTTGCCCCCAGCGCGATCCACCGACTTCGAGCATTGGGCACAAATGCTTGTAAAACGGCGCCTATAAGTGGAAAAAAAATCATTAAACTGATCAAATGATTGCTCACAAGGATTCCTTTATATTTTCAAAAAGTGTAATAACACTGCAAACCCTGAGCTCAGTGCAAAGAATAAATACCATCTTACATCTCCCGTTTGAATTAACTGGAGAATTTTTGCTGGAACTTCAACGACCCTAAGTAAAGTTAGCCTGATTCCATAAGACATTTTTTCATCAAAACCACTCATGTTATTAGACAATATCTTAATTCCAACATTCAAACTATGCGGCATCCACTGCATCCAAACTTTATAGTCTACGAAAAGTTCGATTTTATGCCCAGCCTTTAAAACTAAGGCCATCATGCGTAGTACCAGCTCATCAATTCCGTAACCGAATGCCAAAAATTTCTTTGTCTTTGGAATCGCTCGCGATAGGAGCTCCCACTGGTCCACCTTCCTCCCCACCAGGTAATAAGATGTAAACAACGCTAAAATCAAGGTCCCCCAATAAAGCCCAGAAGCGGTCAAAAATGCTTCTGACTGCCCAACTTCAACCACTAGAGGGCCAAAGAACACGTCAAACCCAGAACTCACCAGCCTATCCGGTGCTCCTAGAAGTACGTCACCTGTAATACAGCCAGTCCAGAAAAACCCTAAAGAAAGTAAGATACATGCAAACTGAGAGATTACTGTCGCCCACGATACGTCTGTAACCAAGCTCAATTTTGAAATTTTCCAAGCATTTTTCCATCCCAATAAAACGAAAAGAAAAAGTACAAACAAAAACAAGGCTACCATCCCGCCCGTTAGTTCCATAGCCTTACTGATCCACTGTAGTCCTCCTGTCGCCGAAACAAATCCAACAACCCCACTGCCAGCAGCTGTTCCTAGAAACAATGCTAATTTTATCCAAATTGCCCGTTTCCGACTGTTGGGGTTATAACTACAACCTCCCTCAAGGGAAGTTGCGGCATTCGAAACACAAAGAGAGCCGAGGCTAACACCTAAAAACAAGCTCATTGCTGAACGTGGCCCACTAAACGCTAAAAAAGCACAAGAGAGTGAATAACCTGACGACAACCATAACCCCACCCCTTGACGCCATCGATCCTGAAAGAGTCCAGACAATACTGTCAATAATGTAGAAATGAGAGCAATCCAACCAAATCCTGGAAATAAACCTAATCTTATGAGCTCTGGCTCAAGCTTAACCAACAACCCAAATGCTGCCCACGCAGGAAAAACTTGATTCAGCAACGTCCTCAAAGGAGGATATAATTCAGAAACTGGAACTAATCCCCCAATCAATGGAAATGTCTGCATTTGAATAAACAGACCCATCACCAACAGAATAGATCCAATCCAAGCGGAAGAAGCCAGTTCCCCTGAACCCATCCAGGAGGCTGAATGATTAAAAATGAGTGCAGTGTGAGCACTCGTAAGGATAGAGGCACCCATTAATGCTAACAAAAGCCCACCTGATTTTTCACCAATAAATCGAATGGCTACCTTTGCCTCAAAATTTGAATCCCATCGAGAACCAAATAAAATGAACCCTCCAATCAAAGAAAGGGCCAATCCAGCCAACCCAAGCCAAGGCGTGATAGAAATCCAACTCACTGCAACTCCAGCAGCAGAAATAGCAATACCAGCATGAACTTTTTCTGGCCGGGGCTCCCGACAAAGAAAGCTTTGATTCATTAAAGTAAGCGCGGCAACCAAAATTGTGAGTAAAATCATCGATAAATTTAGAGGATCTTGGAAAATTCCCACCGTAATTGCACTCAGGTCTTCCCGCGGCCAAATCCACCCCGTCATCCAAACTTTAATCTTAAACTCTTCCTTCAAGAGCAAACCCGAGTCAAATCCAACTCCCGAAATTACCAATAAAATACCAGCCCAGAGTAGCCAGCTACCTTTTCCAGGAAGCTTCTCCCCCCACGTGAATACGGAAAGGCCCAAGAAAAGGAGTATCAAGATACTGAGTAAAATGGGGGTTAAGGAACTCTGTAATGCTATCATTGTTTTAGTGCCTGTATTTCGTCCATAGAAATTCTTTTCTTCAAGAAAAATAGACGTATCGCTAGCGAGTATCCCACTACGAGCTGAGCAACCCCACCTAAAGTAATAAAAAATCCAAAAATATAGCCCTGAATACGAAAGTCAGAAGATATCCCTGCAAGGACAAACATCATGGTTGAACCTAAAACTAAAATTTGGATTCCAATCAAAAGACCTAATAAAGTTTTGCGTGAAATCATACAAACCAGACCTAGTCCCCCAATGATCCCCGCCACCCACATCATCATGACTCGCCTCCTTCAGACCGAGCAACAACTCCCCCTCCCACTAACACCAAGAATAATGTCAAAGCCAAAACCTCTAAAGAAAGCAAATGGTCTCGGGTGAGTTTGCGCCCCAGAACACCTAAGCCATCCGCTTGGGACACCAGCTTGAGAGTACCTTCCGGAAGGTGAGAAGAACCCAATCCAATAATAGCGCTAAAAACTGCTCCCAGAATTACAGCTAAAACAACCAGTAGGCGCCCCTTCCCTTTCTTTTCCTCAGGAGGTGCATTGTATTCACCAAACATCACTGCAAAAAATAGAAACGAGATAGTGACCATCGTTGAAACGATCCACTGAATAATTGCCAAAAATTCGGCCCCCACGGTAAGATAAATTGCCCCCACTCCAACACCAGCAACCCAAAGTGCCAAAATTGCGCGCCTCAATTGACTCTCAAAAGTAGCCAAAATAACAGCAAATAATGTAATTATCGCAAAAACAAAACCCATCATAACAAGGCCTCTTCACCGTCCGACACCTGCCTGAGCGCAGCCCATTTAGCACGCTGTTCAGGGGTCACTTGCCCTCTACCAAAACTGGCAACTAAATCAGAAACACTGTATGCTGCCCCTTCGTACTGTCGAGTATGCACAAGGGAACCTGGCTGACATCCGTCAACACAAAGACCACAAAAGGTGCACCGAGCAAAATCTATATCAAATACAGATACCCAAATCTTGGCAGCTTCAGCTCCAGGCTCATCTTCCACACGTATGCACTGAGAAGGGCAAACAACTTCACACTCCTTACAGCCAGTGCATCGGTCAATATCATTAAAAAGCAATCCTCGACTTCTCGGAGGAAGGTCGTCTGCCATTTTAGAGGAAACCGGATCAGGATAACCCTCAGTAACTTCCTTTCTTAAATCACCCCATCGAAATAAATAGGGAAAAGCAGTCAAACAAGACTCAAGGATTGAACGAGCTCCTGAAGAAACTTCTCGGACATAAATACCAACCTGGGTAAAAACGGAATATCGCATCAATACGCCTTCCAGCCAGCCCACAGACTTGCCCCAAGTAGTGCAAACAAAGAAAATGGGCTCAATACCTTCCAAGTAAAGTCTGTAATCTGATCAACTCGACAGCGAGTAGTAACTCGAGCCACCCAAACAATCAAAAGCATCAAAAAAAATGTCTTTATTAATAACCAAATCAGCTCAATGAACGACAGTAATCCTTTCGCTTCTACTTTAACTAAAGCTTCTGTTATTTCTTTAGGAAGCCTCCAAGCCCCCAAGAACAAGACTACAGTGATCACTGACCAATTGAAAAACCCGTAAAATCGACCAAAGCGGAATAAACTAAGTCTGCGACCAAACAGATGTGAGGATACGCCTCCATGAATATCAGACATCGACAAACCCCCATCCAGGGGTGGAATTGCCAATAGTACGAGTCCACTCATTACGAAAACAAAAAAAGCCACGAGTTGGAATGGATTAGAAAACATTGCCCATGACCACGGCGCAAATCCCTGTGAATTTGCCAAAACACTCCATCGAAATCCCCCAGACCGCACACCTACACACAGCAAGGCAATGAGGGCCGAAAACGAGCCGGCGAGTGATTGTGCGGCAACCCTTATTCCCCCGAACCAACCCGGTACCGAATCCTGACTTAATCCTAGAAGCATGGTTCCCAATGCAAGCACAAGTGCAGACCAAAATGGAAGAAATGCAGTCATTTCTGTGTCAACCAAGAGCGCTGCAGATCCCAAAGGAAGTACAGCAAGAGTTGAATAAAGAGCCATGGTATGCATACTCAACCAAAAATTTTCCCGCCAATCCCACCTTTCTTGAGAATCTTTTTGGAGCAATTTTAAAATGTCTGCGAAAGGTTGAAAAATACCTCCCGGTCCTGCTCGATTCGGACCAACTCTAGCTTGTAGATCGGCACTCAACTTACGGTCCAAATAGGACATAACAGCACCGCAGGGGGCCACTACAAAAAAAAACGTACAAATCAAAGCCATTAACGAATAAACCCATCCTGAAAGTTGGGTCGAAATCCCGAGCGCATCACACCAACTGATTGTCCACAAGTACTGAGAATTCATCGATCTGCCTCAGCGATCCCCAAGTCTAAACTTGCCAACACTACAGGCAGGTCCTCAATTCTCACTCCTGTCAGCAAAGGGGGTACTGCCATGAGATGTGAGGTTGTGGGCGTCCGAAATTGTACTCTACTTGGACGAAGTTTTCCGTCAGAAACTACATGACATCCTAAAAGTCCTCTGGAACTCTCGATTCTCGAATAAGCTTCTCCAGGGGGAACAACATATTCCTTGTCTATTTTCTGGTTTATAAAATCTCCTGAAGGAACTCTTTCGGTGATCTGCTTTAAAATTTCCATGCTCTGGGACACTTCTCTCAGTCGCAAAAGGAATCTATCATGAGAATCTCCAACCGCTCCCTCTTCACCCAACCCTAAGGGCACCTGAAACTCCAAACCTTCATAGCCCAAATAGGGTGAATCTTTTCGTAGATCCAAAGAAACTCCAGAAGCTCTCGCATTCGGCCCAGTAATTCCACAAGTACGTACTAGATTTAAAGGAAGAATTCCAACAAATGCACTACGCTTTAAAAATCCATGATTAAATGTAAAAATATCGTTATACTCTTTCATTCGAATACGAATCATTTCACAGACCTCTAGAACTCGTTCAATAAAACCATCGGTAACATCAGCTCTTACCCCTCCAAAACGCAGAAAATTAATAGAAAACCTTGCCCCCGTTAGTAATTCAAAAAGATCCAAAATACGTTCTCGATCTCTCAAGACATAATGAACAACTGTCTCAGAACCAACCGCCTTTGCCATCCTAACAATAAACGCAAGGTGAGCAGAAATTCGAGTCAACTCAGAAAGAATAATACGAATAAATTGAGCTCTAGCTGGCACAGAAATTTCACCGATCTCCTCAACTGCCAAGCAAAGCACTAGCTCTCCAAATACAGCAGACTCTGGATCTAAATGGTCTGCATAAGACACTGCAGCTTTCCAGGAGTGCAATTCACAAGCTTTTTCTAAGCCCCGATGCAAAAATCCAGTCTCAACCTGGCATCGAGCAATGATTTCTCCATCCAGGCTCAATCGCAACCTCATTGGAGCGGGTAAAGATCCATGATAGGGACCAATTTCCCACGTCGTTAAATCAGTTCTAAAAGGTTCATCAGGAATCGAGTTCATTCAAAACTTTTCTTTTCAGTAGATCGGTTAATAAAAGGTCGGAAATGCGAAATTCCCATAACTTCTTGAGGAAAAACATAATTCTTTCTCAATGGAAAGCCTTCCCAACCGGCGGGTAACCGTCCAAACTCAGGAACAATTGAAGATTGAAACTTAAGTCCAAACATCTCCGTAACGTCCTGCTGCATAGGAATAGCCATCGGCCATATTTGTTGCACAGACGGCAAGGTCACGGTTTCGTTTTCAGAAGTTGGAATGATAGAAAGTCGAACAGCAACAACCTGTTTTGTCACCGTAGATCGCAGAAAATAGGTGAGAACAAATACTCCTTCAAACTCTACTGCTGAGAGATTTTCGAGCCAGTCCAGCTTACTTTCTAAATCATTTATGAGAAAATCAGCTACTTTTTGAATAGACTGAGTCTCAACCCAAATAGACGAAACTGAAGAACGACCAAACCGTCGAACTTCAAGAACCGCTCCCGGCAGGGCCTTATTCAATCTCGAAATGAGAGGATTCTTGTCCACAAATTTTTTCCTGTAAGGCTATAAGTCCATTCATAATTGCTTCAGGCCTCGGGGGACATCCTGGAACATAAACATCTATAGGAATAACTCGATCAGCCCCTGGAACCACCGAATAACTGAACTCTGGTGAAAACGGTCCACCACAATTTGCACAAGCTCCTACTGCAAGCACATACTTGGGATAAAGCATACTATCATAAAGATTTTTTATGTGGGGGGCTGCTTTGTATGAAACCATTCCTGAAATGATCAATAAATCAGCCTGTCGAGGATCTACTTGAGGCAAGCAGCCAAATCTCTCTAGATCATACCTGCAACCCATAGTGTTTAGGACTTCGTCTGCACAACAGCCATTCCCTATAGAAATATACCAGAGAGAACGAGATCTCGCCCATTTGAGAACTTTACCAACAGTTGATAAGTAAAAAGATCCTATCATTGAAATCCTAATCTTCTTGCCGCGGCATACTATTGCCTCTAGTTTCAACATTGAAAGTACTGAGCCAACCCATATCGCCTTTTCGCACTGAATAAAGAAGCCCTAAAATCGAAAACCCAACAATCGTAAATATAGAAATCAGCCCGGAAATCAGCCCACCCCTATTTTCTGACTGAAGTGTTGTTACACAGGGAACAAGTGCCAAAGCTAAGGTAATCAGAATGATTGCCGCATTTGTCGCTAAAAAAAATCGAATGTTAATCCTCTGTCCCAAGATAGTACGATTTCGTTCGATAGCAAGGCTCTTTTGTTGCTCTCTACGAATCTGTTTAATTTTTGGAAAAAAAACTAAGGAGACCACTGCGAGTACGGCCGGTATCCCCAAAGAAAGAACGGCAGATAGAAAAACAATATAATAGGAATCCCAGCTACTATTCATAGCCCCCCCTTATTTTAAGCCTCATTCCCAATCGATCCTGGCAAGACTTATCCTGAGTGCCTAGCAAAAAAGGGTACTTAAGTTGAAATTTTGTGTCAAGGTGAGTAGATTCCATCTAAATGCATCTCAGCAATTCTGCCTCGATCCTCCATTCGATCTTTGAACTCAATGAACCTACCCGAATTTCAGGCGGTACACCAGCGGCCAGAGCGTTTCTCGCTGCTAAAATAATCCGCACTATTCAACCCAAATGGACACCCGTGATATTGCTTTGCTCCAACGAAGAAAAAGCGAGCGAAATAATTTCAGATTTAGAGTGCCTCTCCCAAACTAGTGTAGGTAATTTACTGAAAATTTCTCACTTCCCAAGCTGGGAATCATCACCCTACAGCCCCATTTCACTTTCGCTACGAACCCGTTGGTCCCGACTTAAACTATTAAGCTCACTCCAACAAGGACACCCACCGGATGTAATTGTGACTACAATTACTGCCTTTTGTCAGGCGACCTTACCTAAAATCATTTTTGATAGTCATGCTATCACCCTTGAAAAGGATCAGAATACTCATTTGTTTGGAGATTTAACGCAGCAATTCCTGAACTCTGGCTACCTAAAGGTGGACTTAGTAGAAGATCCGGGAACTTGGGCTTCAAGGGGCGATATTATTGATATTTTCCCAACAAATGCCGAATTCCCAACCCGAATTGAGCTCTTTGCAGACCAAATTGAGCGGATCAGAGAATTCAACCCTTCCGACCAGAGAACGACTCACACTCGGGAACAGATTTACATCCCTCCTGCTAGAGAAGTTCTCATTAATCACTCCACTTCACTTCTTCTAAGGGAGAACTTAAGAGCGCACGCCGATGGCCTAGACATTCCCAGAAGAGTGAGAGACCCCCTATTGTCATCGATAAAAAATGGAGTTTATTCCAGCCATAGTGATGCATGGGCACCTTTTGCCTATCCGGTCACTGCCACCCTATGGGATTATGTTACCAATCCAAAATCACCAACGCCAGCAGTCATTTGGAACGACGAATCAAGCTGCATGCAAGAGTGGAATCAGTTTATTGTAAAACAAAAAACTCTTTTTACAGAATCAGCACGCTCCGAAATCATTGCTCCCAATGTCGACTCACTTTTTCCTTGGGTCCAAGAACTAGACAAAAATATTCAAAAAACCTCCCGGGTTTACTTGGATCGAATTGACCTACATGACACTCACACCCATCATTTAGGCTTTGATTCCCAATTAGAGCACTGGCCTAAGCTAGCCAAGAAACACCGAATACAGGTCAGCGCTGTTTTCAATACAGAGACAGCCAATCAGCACTACCTTGAAAAACTTGAGATCAATTTTCGAAAATGGCTCACATCTAATCTAAAGGTCCTCGTCTTTGCCCCTAGCCAAGGCCAACTAGAACGTATCCGCTTTTTATTGGAGGAACGAAAGTTGGACTGCACGGTAGACGGCCCCCTTACGCCTGGCAGAATTTTGCTAAAAGTTGGTTTTCTGAGCGACGGCTTTCATTGGCCAGAGGAAAAACTAGTCATCCTAACGGAGAGAGAAATTTTCGGTAAAGACCTCAAAAAACCCTATATAAGCCCCCAAAGAGAATTGGGATCCTCTTCGCGGGAATGGTCTAAATTGCAAGATTTATCTGACCTCGTCCTATCAGACCTTGTGGTGCACCAAGATCACGGCATTGGCCGCG
>JANNCA010000140.1:0-5087 GCA_031386075.1 Oligoflexia bacterium | reverse complement strand
ATCCCTTTTTCCCGAATCAACTGGACTCGATCCAGAACTTACAGCACGGGTGTTTAACCTCATGTTGCGTTTGACTGGTGGCATTCATAGGGGTCGCACTCTATTGACTCCAGCCCACAATTTGACGCGTCCCACGCAAGGGAAACTCCGGCAAGCTTTGTTTAACTCTCTTCAAAGTCGAATTCCTTCGGCCAGGGTGTTAGACCTTTTTTCTGGGAGTGGTGCACTTGGCTTTGAGGCTCTGTCACGAGGGGCAACGGAGGTCGTCTTTGTGGAGGCCAATCTGGCGGCGGTTAAGCTGATCGAAAAAAATGCGGAAAGTTTAAAAGTCTCTGAACAAATTAAAATTTTATCTGAACCTGTTCAATCCGTTTTAAAAAGTCTTACACCCTTGGGTCCCTTTGATCTCATTTTGGCAGATCCTCCTTACGAAGAAGGCTGGGAAATGAAGCTCTTGACGACCTGGCCCTGGGCTGAACTATTGGTGGTTGACGGATGTTTTTGTTTGGAGTGGGGATTGAAAAAATCGATCATTTCCGAGTTGCCTGATAGTCTGCTTTTTCTTTCTAAAGTCCGGGAAAAAAACTATGGAGATAGCGTGTTGACCACATATCACAGGCGTGAAGAATGAGAAGAGCAATCTATCCTGGATCTTTTGATCCCATTACTAATGGACACTTAGATATTTTAGATCGGACTCTGACGTTATTTTCCGAAGTGATTATTGTCGTTGCCGGAACTGGACAGAAAAACCCGCTTTTTTCCCCTGATGAGCGAGTCGAGTTGATCCGGGAAGTTACTGCCAATCGCAAAGGAGTTCGGGTGGATCGCTGGTCAGGGTTGATTATGGACTATGCTCGAACTCACCAAATTTCTGCAGTCATTCGAGGGTTACGCGCAGCTAGCGATTTTGAATATGAGTTTATGATGGCGAGCATGAATAAACAGATCAATCCCAATGTCGAAACTCTGTTCATGATGACGGCTCAAAATCTATATTTTGTGAGTTCGACTATGATCAAGGAACTTTTCCACTATGGCGGGGATGTATCTCCTTATGTTTCAGAAATCGTAGTGACTCGGCTCAAAGAGAAAATTCCAAAAAATATGGCAAAACTGTAAAATATTGAGGTAAAAAATGGCTTCCAATCATACCCTTCATATGAATTCATCTCCTCAAATCGCTAAAAGACTCGAGGGCGTTTCTGAGAGTGCCACTCTCAAGCTGAATGCTACTGTTCAACAAATGAAAAGTCAGGGAATTGATGTGATCAATCTCACTGCAGGTGAGCCTGATTTTTTTGCACCGGACGCTGCTAAAGATGCTGTGGTGCAGGCCCTCAAGGACAATCGATCGAAGTACACGCCCGCTGCGGGAATCATGGAACTCAGAGAAGCGATTGCCCAAAAGACTAACTTGCAACAGACCAAAATTACCCAAGATCAGCCCTGGAAAGCTTCAAACGTCGTAGTGACCAACGGTGGAAAACAAGCACTATTTAATACTTTCATGTCTATTCTGGATCCAGGCGATGAGGTTTTAATTCTCTCGCCCTATTGGCTCAGTTATCCAGAGATGGTTAAGATTGCAGGAGGAATTCCTAAATTTATCCCTGCCCCTTTTTCGCAGGGATTCAAAATTCGACCTGACCAGCTCAAAGCCGCATTAGGTCCTAAGGTAAAGATTTTGATTTTGAACTCACCTAGTAATCCAACGGGCGTCATGTACTCGAAAAAAGAATATAGGGCTTTAGCCGAAGTTCTCTTGAAGACCCCTGGGGCTGAGAAAATCTGGGTCATTTCGGATGAAATTTATGACCGAATTACCTTAGGTGATTTGCCATTTTGCTCATTCTTGAGTGCAGCGCCAGAACTCAGGAATCGGACGATTACAATTAATGGAATGTCTAAGAGTGCTGCTATGACAGGATGGAGAATAGGTTGGTCAGTTGCTTCAGATTTAATTACACACCCTATGCTGACGCTACAAGGACAGAGTACTTCAGGAATTAATTCTTTAGCCCAGTGGGCAAGTTTAGCCGCATTGAAGCTGCCAGAGGCAGCTTTTGCATCGCAGGTGCAAAGTTATCGAAAAAGACGCGATCTTATGTTGGAAAATTTGAAAAAAACCGGCAAAATAGAAATCGTGAGTCCTGATGGTGCTTTTTATGTTTTTATAGGTTTAGGACAGTATTTGAAGGCAGGTGAGGACTCCATAGCTTTTGCCCAGAGACTGTTGGAGGAGGCAAAGGTGGCAGTGGTACCTGGCACTCCTTTTGGGGAACCAGAGTTTTTGCGGCTGAGTTTTGCGACAGATGAAAGATCGATTCAGGAAGGCTGTAATCGCCTTTTGCAGTATCTAGGATAGAATTTTGAAGAAATTTAAGGGTAAGGAGATCATTGCTCAGCTCACAGGGATGGGGTTGCCTATTTAAATTTGTTTTTCTGAGTGGGTTACTCCTGCCTGCAGTGGCCTGCACGGGGCCCGGATTTGATACGACAGCCGGCACAGTCGCCAACTCCCTTCAGATTAATTCCAGTATCGAAGCAGTGAATGTGTTTTTGTCGACTGGCAAATGTTCGAATGCTATTTCCACTATTTATCCCCTTTATAATTCTATAAATTCGAATAATTCGATCCGATTTGCGACAGCATCGGCCTACGGTTGCAGTGCTCACATTAACTTGCTGAACAATATAAACGGGCTCCTCACTTTTCAAAGTGACAGTGTGCTGGGATTGCTCTTTGAGTTTGCGGCCAATCAGTTTCCTTCGGTGGCGAATCCAGACGATAAAATCCCTCAGGCTGCCGAAAACGGGACAGATGCGGTTCAAGCTATCATTCAATCGGGTACTGTTTTGGTGACGGCCTACACGGTCAACTCGACCTCAAATAATCCCATTTCGCTTCTTTCAGGAGATCGATTGAACGATGCGAACTCCTATTTGACATTCCTGAGCTTGGCACTCATGGGGTCTCTGGAGAACCGCTATGCTACACCATCTGCAAGTAATTTTTATCATAAGAGCAATAATCTACCTTGGACGACTGCAGCTACGGCGATCGGCGATGGGTGTGCCTATGCCTCTGCCGTTCTGAATTACTTCGACGGGATCGATTTTGTTCAGTCAGTCGCCCCTCCGAGTGTCGCCTCGATCTATTCAAATATTCAAGCGCTTGAGCCTCAGCTGAATTATGGCTGCTGCTTGGGTCTTCAAACCTGTGGATTCGCCGGGAGTTGTGGAGCATCGATCCCTTGTAACCTCACTGGCGGAACTTGCTCGACCTGCACGAGTTGCGCGAACTGCCCCTCTCTGTGTTTAAAGTGTCCGACCACCTTGCGCAGCCGTGCCAGTTGTACGGGGCTGGTGACGGATCAAAACTCTTGTGCCGCAGCGGGTCTGGTGAGTCAAATTAATGACGTATTGTGGTCGGGTCCACCGTGAATTGGAAGGGATCCTTTGTCACGTTTACTCTTTTTAGTTTTGCCTTCAATTATGGATCGACTGATTTTGTGCCTCTCGTTTATGGCGATGAGTGGCGTCCTCTGTATCGAGGGGCGCGGGCCCAAGCCATGGGCAATGCCTTTGTGGCAGTTGCCGACGATGAGCAAGCTCTTTTCTACAATCCTGCAGGATTAGCTGGAATCAAGCGCTTTTCATTTACAGTGGCATCTGCAAATTTAGATGTTTCAAATGACTTAATTAATAATTACCCCACGATTACAAACGTACTTTCCAGTCCGAGCCTCACTTCCCTTAATACTTTTTTAGGCAAGAATTTATATGCGAGAGCGGAAGGGATGGTGGCTTTTACCTTACCTGGGTTCGAAATTGCGGGAATCTACGACCAGCAAGTGGCCATTCGTTTGAAGAACCTAGCTTTTCCACAGGGGGTACTCGGCAGTCAGACGACCGATGGTGTTCAAGCTGGGTTCGGGTTTCGGGTTCTCAAGTTGAAAAGGAAAAAAGGAGAATGGAGAGTAGGATTGTCCGCTAAAGTTCTCTGGCGAGCCGGAGGGTTTCAGACTCCGAGTCTAACTCAGCTTCTGACACTCAACTCTCAGTCCATTACGAGTAATATTTCAAGTATTGGGATTGGCTACGGCATGGATCTTGGCTCGCAGTTTATCTATAATTTTAGAAAAAACATTGTTTTTATGTCAGGTCTGGCGTTTACGGATATAGGCACCACTTCTTTTGCTTCTGCGGCCAGCCCACAGCTTTCCAATCTGACTGCCGGACTTGCTGCTAAGTATACTGCGTCTGATATGATTCTGACTTTTGCCTACGACTATGCGCATCTTTTGGATTCCACAATGGACTGGACTAGAAAACTTCACATGGGGCTTGAACTGAAGTTTCCAGTGGTCAGTTTGTCGATTGGGATGAGTGCCCTCTCGCTTACTTATGGAGTGAGCTTGGACTTCTGGCTCTTGAGGGCTTCTTATGTAGTTTACTCGGAGGATCAGGCCACTGTCTCTAATGTAGATTCCGAAGCGAGGACGATGGCATCGGTGATGATGAAATTCGATTTCTAATCCTTTTGGAAGGTACTCCTTTTGCCTCTTGCGAAAATCCAGGAATTTGAACTAGAGTTGGCCTTACGGAGAGACACCGTAAGGGGAGGCTGAATTGCGCAAAGCATTTATCCTGGATACCAATGTTCTACTTTTTGATCCTCAGGCACTTTTCAAGTTCGGCAATAACGACATCGTCATTCCTATTGTTGTAATTGAAGAAATTGATCGATTTAAGCGCGAAATGAGCGAAAATGGTCGCCATGCGCGGCTGTTTTCTAGGCTGATTGACGAGATGCGAGCCGATGGGGAGCTTTCCAAAGGAGTGAAGCTTCCAAATAGCGGAATTCTTACTGTGGAACTGGGAGGGAATCAGCCTCTACCTGTCGAACTTCAAATGGATAAGGCGGACAATCGGATATTGGCGCTAGCCATTTCCCTTAAAAAGGAACACCCGAAAAGACCCGTTGTATTTGTGACTAAGGATGTCAACTTAAGAATTAAAGCCGACGCACTGGGTATTAGCGCAGAAGACTATGAGCCGTCGAGTGTCGAGCCCGATCAACT
>JANNCA010000108.1:0-4118 GCA_031386075.1 Oligoflexia bacterium | reverse complement strand
ACCCGATAGCGCAAGGTTGTGGTTACCTGAGTTAGGTCCTTCTCTCTTTTTTTCGCCATTTTTCGTTTGGGTTTATCTGCAACCATTTGCAATCAAACTTGCATTGGTTTATGAAAGAGTCAATGCCAAAAATTAAAAGTCCTAGAAATAGAAAAGAGGCCATATTAAAGAGAACAACGCCTGGAGTTAGACATGGGCGTCATTGTGTTTTCTTGATACATGTACATTTGGTTTTTGTGGCAAAATACAGAAAAAACTATTTACAAAAGAAATTCTCGACTTCATGGAACCGGTATATCGGGATGTTTGTCTAGACTTTGAGGCAGAACTCAAAGAGTTCAATGGAGAAGGTGACCACGTTCATTTATTGATTAATTATCCGCCTAAGGTTGCTGTATCTAAGCTTGTGAACAGTCTAAAAGGGGTGTCGTCTCGATACATTCGAGCCAAACAGTTCTCAACGCTTCACAAATATATTTGGATGGACTCTCTTTGGAGTGGGAGCTATTTCGCAAGTTCGTGCGGCGGGGCACCTTTAGAAGTCATCAAGCAATACATAGAACAACAAGCCACCCCACACTGACGTGTGGACCCCTTTTATCCCCGGGCCTGGAACGCCGAGGCTTTACGGGGTGTTTGGCAAATGAAAGCACTCCTTCTGAGTCAAAGCGTTCAAGAAAATGCTTTTCGACGCTAAAAATTTGGTTCCCGCGCACGAAAAGCATTTTCTTGAAGGTTAGAGTTATCTTTTTTGATCTACTTTCCAGCTCATTGCGTAATCTTCAAATTCGACTTCCTGAGCTACCGCTGTAGGCAATAATGGCCGATAGGTGTCGACCATCATCGCGATTTCCTCAGTCTGATTTTTATTTGCTGCATTTTTTTCCGCCTGTGGATGGGGACCATGATGAATTCCTTGAGGATGCCAAGTTACATCTCCAGAAGCGATTCCTTCACGCGAAATGAAATTCCCCTCATGATAAAAAAGAACCTCATCAAAATCAATGTTTCGATGGTAGAAGGGAACCTTCATTGCTCCCTCCTCACTCTCAAGTGGCCGGGGTAAAAATGAGCAAATCACAAAATTTTTAGCTAAAAAAGTAGTGTGTACACTCGGCGGCAAATGAACCCGAGGAGATACTACAGGCCGAATATCCTGAACATTCAAAGCCCAAGGGCAGAGGTCTCCCTTCCATCCGGAAGCATTCAATGGACTCCAAGGATAAAAGACCCGTGTCCACTCGCCTTCTCTTTTAATTCTTAATTCAAATTCTCCTATGGAATTAGCTCCACTTTTGCTTTCAAACTCAGGAAGTACTGGAATTCTCATGACCATCGGATCAAACTGGGCATGACGCCCCAACAATCCGCGATCAGGCAGCCTAACTTCAGTCGCTGACTCAACAACCCAGTGTACATTATCCGTATGCGCCACAAAGCGGTAAGTCGTTCCTCTTGGAATGACCAAGTAGTCCCCCATTCGATAATCTAAAATGCCATAGTCAGTTTCTAACCGACCAGTTCCTTGATGAATAAATCGAACTTCATCGCCATCCGCATTCCTTGCAAAAATATCCATTTCACCTTGAAGCTTTGCAATTCCTAATTGCACATCTGCATTTTTTAGGAAGATCTGCGGTTGTCCAGAAATTCCCCCTACGAGTTGCGACACTCGATAGGCGCGTGGCTTCAACGGTCCCTCAATCCTCAGCCATCCGGTAGGAGGATGGCGATGATAGAGGTGACTGACTCTTCCAAAAAACCCCTGTCTACCATGCTCCTCTTCATAAGTGCCTTTGGGAATAGCCACATGTGGCTGAAGCGTCACTTTACCCTGTGACCAACCAAAACCAGAAACTTCACTCGGTTTTTTCTGAGACATTAAGCCCTCCGGATCCATTTAACTATTACAACGGAACGCCTATTGCAATACTCCATCCGCACAAGGAGACCTATATGATTCAAAACACCCCCATCGGCAATAAAGCAACCGCATCTCCTCTTCACAAGATCTCTGAAAATATTCGCGAATCAACCGAACAAGTTATTTCTGACACAGCCTCTAAAACAAAAATAATTGCAAAGGATACTGCTGAAAAAGCTGGCGAATTTTACGACAAGGCGAGTTCATGGCTCCAAAATAACTCCGGCAAAGCCCTCGGAATGTGTGGCTTTCTTGCGATCGTCGGCACTGCAGGTTATTTTGTGGGGCGCAACCATGAACGTTCTCAATTGAATCAAGATCAGCCCCGAGAGTAGCTCTATATGCCTCGACTTGAGAATCCAATTCCGGATATGATGGAAGCCACCGATGCGGTGGCAAAAATCATCTCTCTTCATACTGAGCAGTTTTTACTCAATCAGGAGCTGAAGACGCTTAAGCAGATTAAGCGCACACTTTGGGTGGGAGCGAGCTTGATTTTCCTTAACATGCTCCTCAGTTTTGCTTTCTATTGGTTTGAAATTGGGCTTCATGAAGCCGGGTGGTCCCCTTTTAGCCTCGCACTTTTATCCATCACTTTTTTTGGAGTGTTCATTTCTATTTTTATCTTTAGGGCTTTTAATATTGGAACTCATAAAAAGTTAACGAGAACCAAATGAAACTAGTACCACCCGTCTCAGAAGAAGTACTTTTTGAAGTTGAGAAAGAACTCATATTTCAAAAAAAAAGACTAAATGATGCTGTGTCTCGATCTACCGCAAAAATCCAAAAAAATATCTCACTTGTAAACTGGATTCGATCCCACCCTCTCCAATCTGGCACACTTCTTTTTATTGGGGGTTTTATTTTAATGAGGAAATTGAAATCTGAATAAAAAAAGTATCCCTTTTAATGCCATTGAAAGTTCTGAGTCGAATGCAGTGGCGAATTTAGATCCGTTTCCGAATTCAGCAGTGCAAGGTTCAGCACTTTCTTAAATATTTGACTCTTTTTCTAATTTTTGAGATTCATATTTTATGAAAATTCCAACTCACCTCTTAAAACATCATGCTACCGGAGCTCAAGAGAACCAACCTGTTGCCCAGTTTGAAATCGGTAATTACAAAAATTTTGTGTATTTAATTTTAGACTGGTCCTCCAAGACTTCCGCGATTGTCGATCCTCAATTCGACCTCAGTGCACCTCTCGATTATCTTGAAAAACACAGATTTACCTTATCCGCTATTTTCCTAACCCATACTCATGGTGACCACACAGCAGGAGTTCCCCAACTCATAAAAAAATTTCCTAAAATCCCAGTAATTGTCCATCGAGACGAACTCCACCGCCTTTCCCATGAAGTTCTCAATTCCGCCAATATGAAACTCATTCGAGAGGGTGACTTAATTAGTGTTGGCTTGCTTCAAGTCACGACAATTCATACTCCAGGCCATAGCGCCGGAGAATGCTGTTTTCTTTTAGACGGAACTCCTTCCAATACATACCTCTTTACAGGGGATACTGTTTTTATTCGAGATTGCGGACGAACTGACATCGAATCTGGAAGCAATGAACAAATGTTCCAATCGCTTCAGCGGATTAAGAAGTTACCGCGAGATGCGATTATTTTACCTGGACATCATTATCAACTTGAAGTGGCATCCACGCTTGGACAAGAGATAGACGAAAGTCCCCCATTTCAATGCAAAAACGTTCTTGAACTCGCCTCCCTCCCTTGAAACCAACACCTAAGATACTAAATATTTATTTAATATTATCATTCTTCATTCACTTGGTCTTAATTTTAGCATTGAGCCACAAGTCTTTCATGCAACCCCCACCCTATTTGCAAGTCACTCAAAAGACCTTCAGACTCACCCTACTTCCCCAGAAAAACCTGCCCCAACCTCAGATACAGAACCGACCCAAGAGCTCATTTGTTTTTTTAGAAGATCCACCTATTATAAATACTATTCCAAACAGGTCGCAGCCTAAGGAAAGCCAGGTATATTCACTCACTTCGAATGACTTGAATCAAGTTCGAAGCAAAATCGAAGCTTCTCTCCACTATCCACGGTCACTCATGAGAAGAGCTATCCAAGGCAAAGTTATTGTAAGACTGATCCTAGACCCAAGAGGGCAAATTTTGTCTAAAGATATTATTAAAAGCAGTGGATTCGAAGAACTCGACTTTCTT
>JANNCA010000104.1:0-9505 GCA_031386075.1 Oligoflexia bacterium | reverse complement strand
GAGCCACAAACTAATGCCGTCAACTCCCACCGAATAGGAAATACCTAAACTTGGAATCCAATCTAAGGTCTCGACCCATTGAAAGTCAGAACCATTCGGCAAAAATTGATCATACAAAGCTAAAGACAGCGAAAAAGTAGCAAGAGTTCCTATAAAAGCCCAAATCTTAAAAAATGCCCCGCCGCCCTTACGAGAGTTAGGCATAAAAAACCCTAAAAGTCCCCAGATCAATGGGAGAAAAACAATTACTGACAATAAGTGTCGATCAAGTCCAACCATAGATTAAATACCCCGTTGTGGCAACCAGTCCAATAAATAAAATCAATGCGTAGACTTGAAGAGAGCCAGTCTGAATCACGCGCAGTCTCTCACCCGTCCATTCAGATATTTTCCCAAATCCGACTACTATCCGATCGATTACTCCAATATCGACACCCTTCCACAGAAAGGTAGAAAATCTCTGGATCGGACGGATAAACAAAAACTCATAAAATTCATCTATATACCACTTATTTTCTAGAACCCGATGAATACCTGAAAAATGACCTGCCCAAATTTTCAACTGAGAGAGATTCCCATAAATCTTAAGTGCCGCAAAAATTCCGGCTCCAGCACCCACTACACTGACTCCCATAAGTACCCCCTCCATACCAGCCCCTAGAGAACTCATCCCCTCATGAATTGGAATAACAGGCTCCAACCAACGCTCTAACCAACTAAAATGAGGAATACTCATAAATCCGCCGATAGCACTCAACACCGCTAATATTCGCAGAGGCAGTACCATGAGAGTAGGAGACTCATGCACGCTCACTGAATGTGCATGACCTTTATCTTTATGAAAATGAGGGTCTGATTCCCCTTCAGCTGCAACAAACCGAGGAGAACCCAAAAAAGTCAGCGAAAAAAGCCTCGTCATATAAAAGGCTGTCATCACTGCCGTAATCACACCCAATATCCACAAGAAAAATGAGCCATGTGGGGAACTGAAAGCTTGCCACAGGATTTCATCCTTTGAAAAAAACCCAGAGAAGGGAGGAATTCCACAAATCGCCAACCAGCCGACTGCAAAAGTGAGAAAAGTCTTCGGCATCTTGTCACGAAGTCCACCCATTTTCCAAATATCCTGCTCTTCATGCATCCCGTGTATAACGCTCCCAGCACCTAAAAAAAGTAAGGCCTTAAAGAACGCGTGAGTGACCACATGAAAAACCCCTGCTGTGTACGCCCCAACCCCACAGGCCAAAAACATATAACCCAATTGAGAAATAGTAGAATAGGCTAATACTTTTTTAATATCTTTTTGCACCAATGCGACAGTTGCGGCAAAAAATGCCGTGAGCCCACCCACCCACGCCATTACAGTCATGGCTATGGGTGATAGGTTATAGATAAAATTAAGCCTAGAAACCATATAAATTCCCGAAGTGACCATAGTTGCCGCATGAATCAGCGCCGACACCGGAGTGGGACCTGCCATAGCATCGGGTAGCCATACATAAAGGGGAATTTGAGCAGATTTGCCCATGCACCCCACAAACAGAAGAAGGCAAATCAAGGTAATAACCCCACCACTCACCTGGCTGTGTTCAACTGCAGAACGAAGCGCCTCGAAATCTAATGTCCCAAACGAGCTGAAAATAAAAAACATCCCTAATAGAAAACCGAGATCTCCAACTCGATTTACAATAAATGCTTTCTTTCCAGCTTTTGCCTTCTCTACATCTTGGTACCAATAACCAATCAGCAAATAACTACACAGTCCGACGCCCTCCCAACCAAGAAACAAAATTGGAAGAGAGGCGCCCAAAACCAACATCAGCATTGAAAAACAAAAGAGATTTAAATAACAAAAAAACTTACCTGGAGTCCGGTCATGGCTCATATAACCAATCGAGTAGATATGAATCAAAGTACCTACACCTGTGATCACCAGACAAAAAAGTGTAGAAAGTGAATCCATCCGAAAGGCCATATCTATGTGAAATAGTCCAACCGTTATCCATGGATAAAGACTCTGCTCGATCACTCTTCTTTCCCCATCTAATCCGGCCAGTTGAAAAAAAAGAACTACCGAGAAAAGAAAAGAAAGAAAAATAAAAAATGAAGCAATCCATCCTGTGACCCGAGCGCTAGCCTGAGTTCGGCCTGCAGGAGCCTGCCCGAAGGCATACCAAACACCATTAATCAAAAAACCAACCAAAGGAAAAAACGGGATAAGAGCTAGCATGATTTATTCCCTTAAAAGCCGAATATCATCAGTATCTACACTGCGGAGCGTCCGAAACATGGCAATAACTAAGCCAAGCCCAACCGCAGACTCTGCAGCCGCTACTGTAATGATAAAAAAAACGGACATTTGTCCGCCCATATGATGTAATTGCCTAGAAAAAGCAACAAATGTCAAATTTACTGCATTTAACATAAGCTCAATACTCATTAAAATGATCAGAATATTTTTACGAATCAGTACTCCCGTAAAACCTATGAAAAATATAGACGAACAAAAACCCAATACTACCCAAGGTTCCACTTGCACGCTAAGTCCTCCCGCTCAAAGATTTGTCCCGCTTAGCAATTGCAACCGCCCCTACAATTCCTGCGAGCAAAAGAACTGAGGTGAGTTCAAAAGGTAAAATATACTCAGAAAACATCAGCTCAGAAACCACTTGTGTGTTTCCACCCGCTAACTCAATTTTTTCAGAAGTAAACTCCCCTGGTAAACCAAGTAATGGACTTTCTTTAAAGGCCCAGACGAAAATTCCAACCATAACGACAGCGAAGAAACCCGAAAGAGAGCGAATAAGTAGACTGGTCCGTCCCATATCCAGCGAGGGAACATCCGAATTTAAAAGCATTATGACAAAAACAAAGAGGACCATAATCGCCCCCGCATATACAAAAATTTGTATTGCAGCGATCAAATGGGCATCCATCAAAGCATAAAGGCCAGCAAAAGAGAAAAAAACCATTACAAGACTAAAGGCACTCCCTACTGGATTCTTTTTCAAGATCACGGAAACAGAAAATGCAATCGCAGACCCAGCAAACAGATAAAAGAAAACTGGCGAAATATCCACCTTACTTACCTCCCCGTTGCTCTAAAAGAAATGATTTATCAAAAACTTCACGGTGAGTTGTACTCATTTCATAAATAGTGCTCAGCTTAATCGCATCTTTTGGGCAGGCTTCTTCACACATTCCACAGAAACAACATCTTAATAAATCGATTTCAAATTTAACGGGATATTTTTCCTTGTCAGGTCGTTCACCCGCCTCAATATGAATACATTCCGCAGGGCAAACTGTTGGGCAAAGCATACATGCAGTACAATTTTCTACACCATTTGTTGCTTTGATATAATGAACTCCGCGAAATCTATCTGAGTAATCTCTTCTTTCTTCAGGATATTGAATAGTTACTTTACGAGCAAAAAACATGTTTTTAATCGTGATCAGAAGTCCTTTCGCGATCTCAACGAGGTAGAACTCTTGCAATATCCCTTTTTTCTTATTTACCAACATAAATTAAATCCACCCATAGTAGATAAATACCCCGGTAACCAAAATATTAGCCAAGGACAACGGCAACATTACTTTCCAACCAAGATCCATCAGTTGATCATAGCGAAAACGAGGTAAAGTCCAGCGTACCCAGACATAAAACCACATGAAGAAGCCTACTTTGATACTAAATGACATCATTTCAAATAAAATTCTGAGCCATTCACCTAAAATATCTGACATTTGAAAAAAGTTCTGAACACCATGCAGAGCTAGCCCCATACCAGGAAGAAGTTGCCAACCACCAAAAAATAGTGTTGCTATTAAACCAGAAGCCGTAAGCATGTTGAGATATTCTGCCATCATAAATAAGGCAAATTTCATCGCACCATATTCAAGATGGTATCCAGCAACGAGCTCCGACTCACCCTCTGGCAAATCAAACGGTAATCTATTTGTTTCAGCAAAAGTGGCCACTAAGAAAATCAAAAATCCAATGGGTTGAGTAAAAATACCCCACTTAGGAATTTGAAGAGCTTCCGAGACCAAGATTGGACCAAAATGAGTCAGGACTTCGCCCTGTTGTCTAGCGATATCTCCCAATTTGACGCTAGAAAATGTCATGATGATGCCGATTACAGATAGGCCCATCGAAAGTTCATAGCTAATCATCTGCGAAGAACTCCGCAGACTTCCCATCATCGCATATTTATTATTGGATGCCCATCCCCCCATAATAACGCCATAGACCCCTAAGGACGCGACAGAAAAGACGTAAAGCAACCCAACATTCAATTCTGCGACCTGGAAATTTAAAATATGTCCGTCAATATTAATCGAACTGGCGAATGGAATGACCGCAAAGGTCATAAATGCAGGAACTACCGAAACAATGGGAGCCAATACATAATAAAACGGCACCACGTGCCCAGGTATTGGATCCTCTTTCCAAAAAAACTTTACAACATCCGCCAAAGATTGAAGAATTCCTAATGGCCCTACTCGATTTGGACCTAGTCGGTTTTGCATCAAAGCAGAACCCCTTCGTTCAATCCAGACCATAATAGGAACAACCTGTAAAAGTACAACCACTAAAAAAGCCGACTTGGCTCCAATAGCAATCCAATCAAAAGTTTCCATAAATCAAGCTGCTCCGAAAGATTTCTTACGATGAGTCCACATCATTAAAACCTCTGACAACGACTTACATTGCCCAGGAGGCAATATTGCCCGGCGAATTTTTTGACTTAGGTCTTCGAAATTCACAATAGTTCCATCCTTCTCGGCAAACGAAGTTCCGGGCAAAACCACAGAAAACTTTTCCGCCTGTAGCTTTTCAAACACTCCAAGTCCTACGACTTGAAGCCCACTTAAATTTGGAAGGATTGCTTTTCCTCCTCGAATTACAAAAACTGCTTCAATATTTTGAGAGAATTTTTCAAATCCCTTAAAGCCAAGTTTTTCAAGCCCATTTAAATTAGAAGTCTTACTTCTTCTTTTTAACAAACGGTCTGCTGGAGCGTCATCCCGGGTAGAAACTACCCCAGGAGTACCAAAATGATATATTTCTGCATCGGGCAAGTGCTGAGGTAAAAATTGCTGTAAAAGAGTTCCCTCTTCTTGAGTTAAATCTGAACCCACCAAGACTGCAGTTTTTTTACCCATAAGAATACTTTTAGCCGTATCTATTGCAATTGACCAATCAGAGGGTATGAGTTGCGCGTTTTTTTGATGTATTTCTGCAACTAACGGCTCAATCAATCGATTTTCATCATGAATATATTGAAAATTAAACCGACCTTCATCGCACATCCAAAATTTGTTAACCGCCATATTTTCTCGTGGAACACACCGATATACAATATTCGCGTCTTGATGAATTTCCATATTACATCCGCGCGAACAGCCCTCGCACACTGAAGGAGTTTTTTTCAAAAGCCAAACTCGCTTTTTGAATCGAAAATCCTTGACTGTCAAGGACCCAGTTGGACAAATATCTGCGTAATTCCCTGCATAGTCAGTTTCTAAAGAGCGCCCATCTACAGTTGAAATTTCAGTATCATTTCCCCTTTTGAGAGCCACCATTTCATGAATCCCAGAAACCTCGGTTCCAAACCGAATACAACGCGTACAGTGAATGCAGCGATTCATGTTTTTCTTAATGACCGGCCCCATATCCAAATCCATATAGGTTCGACGCTCCTCTGTATAACGGGAGTAAGCGTCACCATGATTGAATGAATGATCCTGTAAATCGCATTCCCCAGATTTATCGCAGATAGGACAATCCAGCGGATGGTTAATCAATAAAAACTCCATCGTAGACTTTTGAGCCTGAAGTACACGCGGAGAATCTGTCTTCACAACCATGCCTTCAGTGGCCATCGTAGAACAGGCTGTCTGTAATTTTGGCATCTTTTCAATCTCAACCGCACACATTCTACACTGAGCGACTACCGATAAACCAGGGTGATAACAGAAATAGGGAACCGAGATTCCTGCTTGTTTTGCAACTTCAATTAAATTTTGTCCGGGTGAAAACTCAGCTTCCCGACCATTGATTACACATTTGGGCATTTTCCACCTCGGATATGTGCTTCAAAGTCAGCACGAAATTTTTTTACAAAACTAATGACTGGGCCTGCAGCTGCATCCCCTAAGGCACAGAGTGTCTTTCCATTAATGTTATCTGCTACTTCAAGCAATAAAGCGATATCTTGCTCCCTTCCGTGGCCATCTTCTATTCTATGTAGAATATCCTCCATCCACTTACACCCCTCTCTACAGGGGGTACATTGGCCACAGGATTCATGTGCATAAAACTTAACAATTCGCTTAAGAAGCTTGACAACACAATAGTCTTCGCTCACCACAATAATTCCAGCAGAACCTAACATGGTTCCTATTTTCATAAGAGGCTCAATGTCAACAATGACGTCGATCTCATCTGCTGTCAAAACGGGTGCAGAGGAACCACCTGGAATAACCGCCTTGAGCTTCTTGTCCCCCAAAATTCCGTGACAATAACCGTAAATGAGCTGCCTCAATGTAACGCTCCCAGCAGGCAATTCATAAACACCAGGCTTTTTAACATGGCCAGAAACGCAAAATAGACGGGTACCTCCTGATTTCTCTAACTTGCCAAGCTTAGAAAACCAATCCCCCCCACGATTAATAATAAAAGGTACGGCAGCTAGAGTTTCGACATTGTTAACAATAGTAGGGCCTCCAAAAGCCCCGGCCTGCGCGGGGAAAGGCGGCTTAACTCGGGGCTCACCTCGTTTCCCCTCAAGCGAATTTAAAAGGCCTGTCTCCTCACCACAGATATAGGCCCCGGCACCTCTGTGAACAGTGAGGTCAAAACTAAATTCAGATCCCTGAATATTTTTTCCAAGGTAACCATTTTTATAGGCCTCATCAATAGCTTCATTAAGAATCTTTGTTTCTCGAGTATATTCACCCCGAATGTAAATATACCCAATATTAGCCCCAATAGCGTGAGCTGCGATTGCCATTCCATCGATTAACAAATGGGGGGTATATCGCATAATATCGCGATCTTTAAAGGTACCTGGCTCAGATTCATCTGCATTGCAAACAAGATATTTTGGCTTCGCCGACTTTTTCGGAATAAAACCCCACTTCATTCCAGTAGGAAAACCAGCCCCTCCGCGACCCCGAAGGTTGGATTTTTTTACTTCCAAAATAATGTCGTCTTGGGTCATTCCCAATGCTTTTTTAAGAGCTGAATACCCTCTCATGCTATTAAGGTAATAATCAATGGGTTTAGATTCTTCTGAAAAATGCTGAATAAATAGAGTTTCAAATGATTCCATATTGTCCAACATAAGTTACTCCAAACCCTCTAGAATCCGGTCAAGCTTCGGTATATCTAGAACTTCATGATAATCATTGTTCAACATCATCGCAGGTGCAGTACCACAAGCGCCAAGACACTCTTCTTCTGCCAAAGTAAATCTCTTGTCCTGAGTCGTTTCTCCACAATGAATCCCTAATTTTTTCTCACAATGCTCCAGCAAACTATCGGCCCCTCTTAAACAACAGGCCACATTGGTGCAAAATTTAAGATGATACTTTCCGACCGGTTTTAGATTATACATAGTGTAAAATGAGGCCACTTCCCTCACTTGAGCAGCATGTATTCCTATGTAGGCACCCACTTCTGCTAGCACTTCAGGAGAAAGCCAGCTACATTCATCTTGTGCAGCATGAAGCGCTGGAAGCAGTAAAGCCACCTTATTTGGATACCGAGGCTCCAACTTAGACATTTCACTATAAAACTTCTTTGATAGAATTTTTGTCCCCATCTAGCGATCCAATTCTCCTGCGATTATATTAATGCTTCCTAAAGCAGCGACCATATCTGCAATCTTTTCTCCTTGAACCATTTCGCTCAAACCATGATAATGCCAAACTGATGGTCCACGAATTCTCATTCTATGAGCTCTTGGCGTGCCTTTACTTACAATGTAAAAACCCAATTCTCCATTAGCTGCCTCAAACTGAGTATAGGCTTCACCAGTCGGCACCTCAAACCCGGTCATAAAGAATTTAAAATGATTAATCATGCCTTCCATAGTATTATAAACTACTTCTTTATCAGGAATTCTTACTCTCTTGTCTTCTGACCATATAGGCCCTTTTTTAAGCCGATCTGCGCACTGTGCAAGAATATTCAAGGATTGACGAATTTCTGAAAGCCGAATCATATATCGATCAAAAACATCTCCGTTTTGCGCAATCGGCACATCAAATTCAATGTCTTTATAGAACATACAAGGCTGATCTCTACGAAGATCCAGGTCAATGCCAGCTGCACGAGCATTTGGGCCAGAATAGCTATACTGTATACACTTTTCTTTATCAAAGACTCCGACACCTACAGTGCGTTTTCTCCATATTTTATTATTAGTAAGGAGTTTGTCCATTTCATTAATGACTGTTCGAGTCTTTATTATCCAAGACTTTAAACTTTTTTCCCAACCATCCGGGGCATCTGCCATCAACCCGCCAATGCGAGTATAGGAAGTAGTAAGCCTGGCACCACAAAGCTGCTCAATTAAAGTATACGCTTCTTCTCTTTGATGAAAGCCATATAAAAAGAACGTAAAAGCCCCTAAATCGACCGCATTAATTCCAATACATATCAGATGATCAATCACTCTGGCGAGTTCACAGCAAATCATTCTAAGCCAAACACAACGTTCAGGCACCTCGACACCCATAAGTCGTTCAACCGACATTGAATAAACAACATTATTTAGAAGTGCTGAACAATAGTTCAGACGATCAGTATAAACTATAAAATTATGATAGGTTCTATTTTCGCCAAGCTTCTCTTTAGCACGATGGGTATATCCAAACTCACAATATGACTTTTCAATAGTCTCACCATTGAGTTTAGCCACCATTCGAAGGGCTCCATGCATAGCAGGATGAGTCGGCCCCACGTTGATAATGATACGAGAATCTCCCCACAGATCATCTGGATCATGATCTATCTGAAATCCATCAGGCAACTTATCGAAAGACCTCTGGGGTCCTAATTTTTCCGTCATTTTTACTCACACTCCAAAATTTGGTTCTAAAAGCTAAACCAGACGTTCAGGATCCACAGGCTCTGGCTCCGTAAAAATCTGATACCCTTTTAGAGGATAATCTTTCCGTAAAGGATGTCCTACCCACCGAGAATCCATGAGAATTCTTCTTAAGTCTGGATGCCCACTAAACTTCACACCAAACATATCAAAAATTTCGCGTTCGGCCCAATTTGCACCTTTCCAAATAGAAACTGCAGTAGGGACTTCTTCATCTTCTCGAACTCTCACTTTTATACGAATTCGCCACTTATGGCGCTGAGAAAAAAGATTATATACAACTTCAAAGCGCGGCTCGACCTCTTCATCAGTAGCCGTAATATCGGCTAAAAAATTATACTCATGTTCAGGAGTTTCCTTAAAAAACTTAAGTACCTCACAAA
>JANNCA010000096.1:0-11351 GCA_031386075.1 Oligoflexia bacterium | reverse complement strand
AGCCAGTGGATATCAAGATTCATAATCGTCGTTTTAGATAGTTTTACGCTGGCCCCCATTCAGGAAATTGGGTGGCCCCCTTTGAGGAAATTCAGCAGCAAGTTTGCTCCAGATGGCATCGATAGTTACTTCGGATTATGTAGCTATTAACTTTATTCATTGTGATTTTTATTCTCCTATTTGTTTCACTATTTTTGTTTTGTGCTGACTCGTTTATTTTTTCTTCCGTCCCACCCTTCTTTGTTTTTCCCCGACCCGACGCTGACCACTTCCACCCGTCGTTGGGTGGGAGTGGTCAGCGTTGATCAGGGCGGGGTGTCCCCGATTTCGGTGGGGCGGTCCCCGCATTATTTCAATAGGTTACGCTGAAATTGTGGAGTCTTGATCTTCCGATTTATTGGCGCCTATGTTCGATTTGGATTCCGCATCTTCTGGGTTCAATTCGGCTAGTGAGAAGGTCTCTCCTTCCCCATACCAAGGTGCATGGAGTGCATTTGTCATAAGCGTCTCTAAGCTCGTAAAGTGCACTCCATTTTTGGCCTTTTGGAATTTCACCTTAAAGGACGTGGACAATACTTCCTGAAAGATGTTCCAAATTCGATCAAGCGCTGGTCTATCTTCTGTCACAAAAAAGGCCGTGTTATAGCGTTGGCTCGTTATTTGAGATTCGATCTTTTGGAATGTAATCCGCCTGGGCTGGGTCTTCGGGACAACGTTCAAAGAACAGACTAATAATCCGGAAGGAATTATTAGTTCAAATGATCCACTAGGGACAAGCTTTAGAATAGCTGCTCGCTCCTTTGCGTGGAAGTATTGGTATTGCAAAGCAGCTTGGTGTTTAAGGGCTTGTCTTGGAACCCAATTTGAAATGAGAGACGACTTCATGAGAAGGTTCTTTACCCTTCGAACGGTTACATCGAATGTAAATTGGGTTCTGTAAGTGTTCTTCTGGATCGGATAGCTAATCCCCGTCAGGTCATAGACTATGGATGCTCCTTTCTTGTCGAGGGTCCACCCTAGAATTTCTCCAGTCGGGCCGGGACATTCCACTAGGAGTCGAGCCTTTGAAAGTCGCTTCAGGATTACCCATGTATGGCACCGACTTTTTTGCCTTAGGGTAGAGGATCGCAGTTCCCGATAGGATTGGAAACCTTCTTGGGCAATCTTTGTAAGAACGGCACGGTCTGTTTCGGTGATCCGAAGTTTCCTAGACTGGGGGCCTGTTGAGTCTAATAATATTACTGGCATTCACATCCTCCATTTCAAACAGGACACTGAAAGAGCAGAAGAGTTTTTTCGCGTATGACTTGCTTAGGTAGAGCGCGTGGATGTGCAAGGTTGTTTCTTTTATTCGAAACACCAAAGTAGTAAATCATTTCAGAATATGTTTTGTGATCATTTTCCGTGATCTAAATTATATAAGTCGTTGACGCACCTCCCAGCTCGGACGGCCTTGAGCTTTTAAAGTCCTTGAATTCGTTGATCGAACTATCAATTGAAATTCTTGAACCCAGCTGAAGGTTCAAAGAGTTCAAAGTTGAGTTCAAGAATAGACATTCTAGTTCAACAAAAGTTCAGTCTTTCTATTGGTTAAGGTCTCGGATTTTCGAATGTAAAGTCCCACCTCCTCGATGATTCGGTGAATGCAAATCAGATTTGCGACTACGACTAGAAAACGAAATGCGAGCAAGATGCCTAGGTTGTTCAGTATGACTTCTGGTTTATGCATGGAGTCCATGAGTAGGCGGGCCGAAGCCAACTTCCCCCGAACTTGGTCGAGTTCTTTCTCATATCTTTTTGCGGCAGTCAACCACCCCAACTCGAGAAACTTGTTCCGTAGAGATTCCTTTTGAGTTTGTTCGGATTCGAGCTCTAGGACAGTCTTTGATTGGACAGTAAACGTTACTTCTTGATGCGAAGCATTCTTCAAAAGCTTTCCGGCAATGGTCCAAAGTGTAAGGCCACAGAGGAGAAGAGCTAGGGTCCTTTGTGACCAGCGTAGGAATAGTGTTTTACCTCTTGCCAGAGAAAATAGGACCGCTACCCCTTCTACTATGCCGGCTTTCAAATAAGCCGTCTCAGGGCTCTCATGGGCGTCTAAATAGAATCCCGCTGACTCAGCAACGAGGAATAGGGTCATGGCTGTTGATAGGCCTATAAGGCAGAGGAGCTCAACTTTACTCAACAGTCTGGTCCAAATAGATGGCGTTTGTGTTCGCGACGGCTTTAGGAAAAGGGGGAAAACGTTAGATTTGCTTCTCATCTTTTTTCTCTCCAGGAGTTTTTCTCTATGCTTTTGGTAGTAGAGGCGATTGTAGTTTGTCGGTGATTTACTCTGCTTTGGATCATTGTCTTTGGTTTCCATAGATCTTCCTTGGTCTAGGTGGAATTATTGGTTGATGTGGTAGTCTCTGGCCATGCGCTGATTGCGAGATTTTTCAATAGCGAAGGTGCTCTCGAAAATATTGGGTTCTTCTTTGCAAATTCATCGATGTGTTTTTGTTGCTCTGCTTGGGTTGGAAATGCTTTCTCAAAGAGTCGGACCTTCTCTGAAAATTCGATTTCTTCACGAGCACTGTCCTGGGCTTTTTTCTCCTGGTCGGAAGTCGTCCGCTTTTCTCTATCCTCCTTGGCGCGAATTTTTTCATTCCTCAGGGTTGCTTCGGCGAGCACTCTCTCGATTGCAGTGGAGAGAAAAGCCATCGGAGAATGGCACTCAATTTTTACCTTGGCAGAGTCAGAGTTTGTCTGAGGAATGCCCTCTTTAGCGAGAAGTTCGAGACAGGTCGATATTTGCTGAACTGAATATCCGTCGTTTTGGATTTCTTCAAAATGCTTCCATTCGCTCTCTTTTTTTCTTTTTGATTGGAGTGAGTCAAAATAGTTTTTCAAAAATGGATCGGGAGAGAGAGTTTTTTTTAAATTTTTATTTATAATATCTTTGTTGGTAATTGAATCAATTACGGTACCGGGATTGATTTGATCACAGTACTGTAATTGATTTGATAAGGGTGCTCGTTCTTTTTCGACGGATTCGCACTCAGATTTTTCAGATAATTTTTCAGTTTGAGGCAGCTTGACTAAATGTTCCAAATAGCCCTTCACGACAGGAATTTCGTACAAGGATGGGCGGCTAAAATGACTGCCCAACTCCATACGGACTACAAGTCCACTCGCAAGTAGCGCTTCGACGCCTTTACGAGCATTTGGTATCGCCAGGCCAGTCCACCCAGCAATGAATGACAGACTCGCCTTGCATCCCGCTCGGTGATAGCCCATGGAAAACCGAATGAGACAGGCAAAGACCAGAAGTTCCACTTTGGTGCCAGAGGCCTTGAACATGAACTCATAGATCTTGTGGGGGATCTGGTGGGTTCCGACACTGTTCTCTCTGAGTGGTACCATGCGATCCTTCGGGAGGTATACCTGTGCATCAAAGTCGAGTTTTTGTTTATGGGCGGGAGATACTTGTGTTACCGCTGTAGGAGCCTCAAACTGAGGCAAGGTCGCCCGTCTGAGAGGGATTACATTATCGTAGGACATGTCGTTCTCCGTTGACTTCAGAGCCGACGATCCCTAGAGTTAGAGACACATCGGCCAGGAATCGCGAAAGCAATTCCGGTTGTTGGTGAGTCAGCTAAGGACCGTCGAAAGAACTAAGCTGACGAAATTTTATGAGAGGCTCAGGGTTAAACCTGGGCCTTTTTCATTTAGAGAGTCTTTTGCAGTTTGATTCCCTCCTTCAAGTTCCACCTTCGAAAATTTTCGATTCGATTCATTTGTTTTCAATGTAAACATATAAAAGTAACCTTTGTGGGAAATTGCTGTCAATAATTTTGTTTACAATGCAAACAGTAATGGTCTATTTTGGATTAGTATTGAAGTTAGTTGCGATAGAAAATACTGTCGAAAGGTGCCTAGAATAAATACTTCACAAGGATCAAGACAGAAAGAGGGAGCCCGCCTCAAGGCGCTTCGAAAAGAGCTTGGGATGACGGTTCGCGATCTTGCCAAGGAGTTCAACGTGTCGTTTGGATCGATCTCACTCTGGGAGAATGGGGAGCGGTCGGTACCGGGGTCCGTTTTGAAGTTGATCGAGATTTATGAGGAAAGGCTTGTTAAGAAAAATAAATAGATGGCTAGGTTTGGGCAAAGAGGGTTTGAGCTCAATGATTAAAATTAGTAAAAGGTTTTCTGCTCGGAGGAAAGAATGACCGATCAACCCTCTTCGCAGCGGCCCATAACTCCATTGGAATGGTACGCGATTTTTTGCGGCGATATCAACTTGACCAATGCCCAGAAATTTTCCGCGGGGATCGCAACAGCGATGCATAGCAATTTAGGTCGCTTGCACCTTCTTTTTCACACCTGGGGCGGTTCTCCTGGTGACGGAGTTTTTATATATAATTTACTGAAGCAAGTGCCACTCGAAGTTGTCCTCTATAACTCTGGACAGGTAGCGTCAGCTGGGGTGATTGCTTATCTAGGAGCAAAGTTTAGAAAGACGACTGCAAACGGAATGTTTATGATTCACCGTACCCACAGCACTCTTCAGTTTGCTAATGCTGACAAGCTCAAAAGTGCTTCTGACAGTGTAGCTCTTGATGATGCGCGAACCCACGCGATCTTCCGACAGGATTTAAAGCTACCGAAAAAGATTTGGACTCAACTCAAACATCATGATGTCTATATTCCTGGTCGGGATGCTGTGGAATATGGACTAGCTGATGAGATTGCAGAATTTGCTCCTCCTGTAGGAACGAAGGTACTGAATGCGCTTGGTTGAGAAAGTTTCTGCCAGAAGAGGCATCGAAGTGCTGATCAATGAAATTTCAATCTTCCAATTTTCTCGTCCGTAAATACAAACTGAGCTCGCTCTTTAAGTCTGACAAGAGTGGCGTCCGTTCCACCAAGATAATCTGTAATGATCTGTTGGAGAGCATCTTCAAATAATGGGTCAATAGGATTTTCACCAGTTTTATACTTGGTAAGCGTACTACGATCCTTACCCGTTGCTTTCGCAATTTCTATCTGTGAGTAGGGTAAAACAGAGAAGATAAATTGTAGTTCTATGGAATTTAAACGACTGTGCTTGGCTATCAGTCTCTGTAGAATGAGGCGATTCCATTGGTCAATTAAGACGCCAGGAACAAATACCTCGCCACAGGCAAGGCACTGTTCTAATTGGACTTCGTCATCGATGGTTACGAGTCCCATTGGGGTAGGGTACTGATAGTCTTTTACAGGCTTTAGACGAATTTCACCTTTTTCGCATACTGGACATTTATTCATAAGCTATCCTCCCTTAGATTTATCGTTATCTTCGGCCAAATATTGTTTTGCCTCGTTGGGGTTAGAGATTGCTGCCGAAACGATTACTACTCCATTACTGACTACGACAATCAAACGAAGAACCCTGTCCTGAGCGTCTTGCCCTACCCAACGGTATCGATCAGCACCAGAATATTTAACGGTTTTTCCCTCCGTCCGAGGTTCAAGCTGTTTGACATTTCCAACCTTAAGAACTTCCAATATGTCCGCTGCTGTAATTTGCCGGTCCGGATTATCGTGTAAGACATGAAAGGTGATTTTATAGTCGCCTTGTCTTACCAAATTCTTAACTTTTGCCGTAACCTCATCCAGGTGCTGAAATGTCACTAGATCAGTATGGATTGTTTTGTTGATTTAATCAACAAGTAAAAATATTAATAGTTACAACTGGTTAAGTGAGGAGACGCGGCCGTTTGACTTGATAAGAGGTTCGCACAGGTTGGATTTAAGCCAAACCCTTCAATGTCTTTCCAAATTTCTTATTTGTCTTTGCCAAGGATTTTTCGAATTTCTCGCGTCTTTGATCGCTTGGCGATGAAACTTTCAGAAGGGCCATTGCATCCAAATTATTTGCGGCACTCTTATCGGGCCTTGTCCGTAGATACAGGTTCCCTCTGCGGGAATGAGCTATTACCGCGTCGATTTTTCCTTGGCCAGCAAGTTCAACCCCACGAGCTTTCGACACCCAGCCAAAGGGTTCAATTAAATAGGCAATGATCGTTCTCTTTTTATCTCTCCTTACACCAGTGATTTTACTTTTTTCAGTGCACTCTTTAATCTCACCCTTGCGAAATCCTTCCATGATCTCAATAGCCTTCCAGAGCTTTTCAAATTCTTCTTTCGTGAAATCTTTTATTTTTTTGCTGTCCTTAACGCCAGTCCTATCACGGAGAAATTTCAAATATACTTTGGTTCTGTTTTCATATTTCGGAGCAAAAACACCTATCATTGCTGTTAAGTCCTTGTTTCCATGCTTACTTAGCAGTGAATCAAGCAATGCCTCGTGTCCAATCTCAACAGTAGGAAAAACTGCAAAGTTCCCCGCCTTACCGATTGCGCCATGTCTTTTATTATTGCTCCTACTACGAGATTGCCGGGGTTGTTATTCCTCCAGGTTCGCGTCCCTTTTGAAAAACAGAATTTTCGCCCGTCATCGGTCTCGTAGATCACAGAGTCTTTTGGGCCGGGTCCTGCTCTAACAAATCTGTCATTCATTTCTTAGTCTCCGACGGTTCTACCAGCTGATCGACCCACATCAATACTCTTGAATGGTGGTGTCCAGACCACCGGTGAAACAGATGTCCTTTTAGGCGTACCTGAACTTTGAGCTTTGTAGCATGACTGACTTTCTTATCAAGATCCTGGGATTCTCCCCAGGCCAGGTGAACGATCTTTACGTTGAGTTCATTTTCGGATTCAGAAGAAGGGGCATCATTCTTTTTCACTATGGCATCAATAGGACGGTCGAGCCTCAAATACCAACCCTTTTCAGCTTCGTCTCCATCGAGGATGCTTTCGTAATTAGGAGAGCCCGGAAACGTCTGTTGTTCGATCTTGCCTGTGAGCTCCACTATCACCGGTTCATAATGCAAGACTGGCCGTGAATGGGTTGGCACATCTCCAGCCCACGAAGACGCAGAAAGAAAGATAGCGATTACAGAGAACAGGGTCATAGAGACTTCCTCTTTAAATTCACCTAAACTGGGGAAGTACTTTATAAAAAATCTCGGACGCCATCAATGCGAAACTGGGCGCATTTGGGGCGTGAAATTGTGTACCACTGTAGCACAGCCTATCTCAGCGTATCGTTCGAGCGGCTCTTAAGTTACGGTTATTAAAAAATATTTCAAACCAATCAGGAAGTTAGGAGCGGATCTCGAAACTCCCTCCTCCTGAGCCAATTAGTTAGATCGGGGTTGAAAACTTCAATGTTTTCAACCCCTTTCGCATTTTAGGCATCTTACAAATTCATTTTTGTGGGTTGGCTCTTCCCCATTTAGAGGGGCACGAAGATTGCGCGCCGTTTGTGAATGCCCGGTTTACTTTCCTCAGAGCTTCCACAAATTTTTCTCGTCGTGATACTTTCTTTGATTTCTGATTCAAAGGAGATGTTTTGGTGGTCTTAAATTTCTTATTCACTTTGCTAGCTGGCCTTCAAAATAATTTCTTTAGGAGTCTCTTCATGGCTAAGCATTTCCGAATACCTGCCTGAGATGTCCATTCCGAGTGTGTCTGCTACAAAGGAGCGGACAGCGATTTCATTGATTGGGTGGAGCCTTTCTTTAGGCTTTTGCTCCCACTTAAAGATAGCCCCTGAGGTGAGTCCGAATTTTTCGGAAAACGCATCCATGGAGAGGTGTAGAGTTTTCCGTAGAAATTTTACCTCAAGTCCTCTGAGAGGGACTCGATGTTCAATTAAGGCCCGAGCAGCAAGTTCTTCTAGAAGGGTTTCGTTGATCTCAATCACAGGGCCAAACTTAGACTCACGCATAGGCACATTTTTGAATTGGATATAGGGAATTCCCCCGATTCCATTCAATGTTTCTTTCCAACGTTTTGGGTTTGCTGAGTCCATTTTTTCAATTCCTCAAAATACTGTTATTACTACTGTCTCACCGTCATAGCCACAGACGACGGTCAGCGGGTCGCCGGATTCGTCCTTTCCTTTGACTCGATAGGTACCATCAGGCTGCGGAGTAGCACTGCGTGCAGTTCTTCCGCATGACATAATATCGACCTTGGTTACTCCTCTTTCTACCATTCGTTCTCGCGCATGTTTGGTGAGCACGAACCGCCCACTAGCCAGAGCTGCTAAGATGTAGTCTTCTGTGGGCATCCTAAATATAGGATAAGATACTTTGTTATCTAAGTCAATGCGTGTTATCTAAGATAATATGTCCCCCTATAGGGGAGAATAACGACAATTTATGCACCCTTATAGGGGTACATAAGCTACGTTATGCCAAAAAAGTGGGGCGCATTTGAGGCGTGTGATTGTGTACCACTGTAGCGCAGCCGATCTCAGCGTATCGTTCGAGCGGCTCTTAAGTTACGGTTATTAAAAAATATTTCAAACGAATCAGAAAGTTAGGAGCGGATCTCGAAACTCCCTCCTCCTGAGCCATTTATAGGGATCAAGAACACAAATTCTTGGTCCCTTTTTTTTTGTTCAAAATCAATAACTTATCGAGAAGAAGCTTTCTAAAAGTCTTTTAGACATAACCGGAAATCACCCGAAATAACAGCATTTGCAACATTTTGTGGTGATCGCCTGTGGTGAACGAAAAACGATCACCACAAACGATGTCTGTGTGACTGGAAACCCTTTGCTGTAGAGGCAAGAGGTATCTCCAAAATCACCACAGCGACGGTAATTTGACAATACTCAGCCCCCCCGCTCCGTTTGATTTAGCCCATTCAGTTTTCACAGATTGGCGTCCCGTCTTCGGGTTGTGACCGGCTCGTAAAAGCCGCTTCCATCCTGAAGGCGGGATAGTTCATCCCGTTTAAGGGATTTGGCTTGGGACATCATTCTGTCCCGACGAAAACAGAAAGTGGCGCATGAAATTAGGAACGACACTTCTCAAACTTTGCAAACGTCGCGGGTGGTCTTTAGCAAAACTGTCCAGAGAGTCGGGCGTACCCTCGCAGACTCTGCACGGATGGACCACTGGCCGCTGCGCGGTCAACATCGAGCATTTGAAGAGGGTTGCTACGGTGTTTGAGGTTTCGCTCCATCAGCTCACCTTTGATGAGCCAGATCCCTATGAATCTCCGGGTGAGGAACTTCTAAGGGAGATTTTTAGCGGGGATGTTCGAGTGACCTTGCATCGGATTGAAAAGAAGAAAATGGGGTGATGAGAAATGATGAGGATTTTAGGGGCCGGGATACCATTGAAAAAATGCACATTTCTACTTCTTTTGGGCGCAGTTTTATCCTCGTGCGCAACTATGGAGAACTCTCAGGAAACTGAGGATCGAGTTGTACAGCTTACCTCGGAGCACAAATACCAAGATGCCAGAGATTTCGTAAATTCCAAAAAGAACGTTGAGCGCTGGTGCTTTGAATTCTACGACAACGGAATCTGCCGAATGCCTTTGGATGCCAGTCCTGTTCCCGAGTGGAGTGATGGAGTTGCTCAAGCTGAAAGATGTGATCAAGTTCTTCAAAAGTGCAGCTCAACCCATTTGTACGAGCAAGATGCCGATCTCTGTTTGCAGAATCTCGAAAAGGAATGCCAGTTTGATAATAAGAAGTACAAGTTTGCCAGCGGGAGAAGGGAACAAAGTACCAAGCTCCGTAAAACGATAGAAGATAAAAACGGTAGCTACCCGCTTGCTCCGGTTGGAAATAGTGCAATGGCCGTCGAGTTCACAAAAAAGACAAACATTTGCAAGACCGGTTTCAAGTGGGGATTTTATAAAAGTACTGCTCCCAATGAAGGTTCTGCAGGCAATTCCAGAGCTATAACTCCAACCAAACTCAGCGGAACGTTTGAAACTGAGCAAGACTGCAATGCTGCCCGGCTAAATACCGACGCAAATTTGAGAGGGCCAGATGACGAGTGTCGATCCTGATATGTTGGACCAACTCAAATCGCGATAGTCATCAAAGCCGACTACATGTTCAAAACTGACGCATATAACGCGGCAAAAGAGAGCGTTTATTTTACTTCGCTCAATGCCTGCCAAACTGCGCTTGCTAGTCCCCTCAAAACGAAAAGTATTGGAGGGAGTGAAATCGAAATATTCCCTCTTTCCTCCGGCAAAGATCAGAGGATTATCAAGACCTGCTATGAAGGTCAGGTAGTTCTTTGTAAAGAGGGGGGAGATGTTATGGATGATAGGGTGGTTTTCGCGAAGTAGAACTTGCGGACAGTGGGTCTTTGACAGGTTACTTCCGTCTCTTGATTTGGTACGTCAGAATTCTTTAAGGCCGCAAATTGCGACCTTAAACACGATTTACACCGGAGTTGAGACAGATGACCACTTCAGGATCGATAAGCGCAATTGGGGGATGCATTCGCCATGTCAGGGGAAGTGACGTTATCTTAGACGCTGATCTGGCAAGGCTCTACCAGGTTCCAACGAAGAGACTAAATGAACAGGTTCGACGAAACCCCGACAGGTTTCCGGCCGATTTTGTGTTCCAGCTCGTTCAAACGGAGTTCGAATCTTTAAGGTCGCAATTTGCGACCTTAGACGCTGGCCGAGGTAAGCATCGAAAGTACCTTCCCTTAGTTTTTACAGAACAGGGGGCCACAATGGTATCTGCCGTCTTGAATAGCGACCGCGCCGTGGAGGTCAGTATCGCAATCATGCGAGCCTTCGTTCAAGTCCGCAAGGATCAAGGCAGTAGCAGCGGCATGGCCCAAAAAGTAGAAAAGATCGAAGAGAGACTCAATGAATTGGAAGTCCGAAATGACAAGCAATCCCAAAGCGTTCTTGCCGCGATCCACGATCTGAAGTCTTTGATGATAGCCACTGTCCCGTCAGAAGCCCATGTTGGAAAATTCGTGGCATCTAGCCCCGCAAATCTTCAGTATCATCCCGGGGCAAATTTAAAGGATGATGATCTTGAAATCCGAACCTTGGTAGAACCAAAAACTCACAAAATCAAAGTTACGGAAATCTTCAAGTCCGTAGCAGCTTTCTACGGTCTCGAGGTTTCAATCCTCAAAGCTTCGACTCGCGAGAAAGGGATTGTTCTACCAAGACAGGTAGCGATTTATCTAATCAGGAGGCTCACCGAGATGCCTTACAAAGACATCGGCCTTTGCTTTCGGGGAAAGAATCATTCGACCATTATGCACGCTTGTCGCAAAATCAAAAAAGGTATCGAGGGAAACAAGGAGATTCGGGAGGCAGTTGAGGAGATTTTGACGGAACTTTGAATTGGCGAGACAACGAACTCTAAAGGTTTTTCAAAAGTGTAGGTACTGCCCGACGAAAATAGCGCCGGATCAGCTTGAGTTCCTTGCAAATATTAAATCTGGGGTGGACTCTGTTAGGAAAATTGC
>JANNCA010000092.1:0-8163 GCA_031386075.1 Oligoflexia bacterium | reverse complement strand
CCAATTTTCTGTCGAAAACGCGTAAAGCGTCAAGGCCTTTACACCCATCCGATTCGCTTCTTCGACAATAGCCCTCACACGAGAAGATCCCCGAACATGTCCAAAGACACGAGGATGACGACGCTTTTGAGCCCAACGCCCATTGCCATCCATGATAATTGCTATATGTTTGGGAATCTCTATTGTCACATGAGTCTCAAATAGTCAGAATTTCTTTCTCTTTTACCGAAATCACTTTATCGACTTCTGCAACCTTTTCGTCCGTCTTCTTTTGAACCAACTCTATTGCTTTCTTAGCGTCATCTTCGGAAAGGGTTTTTGCCTTCTCTAATTTCTTGAGCTCTTCGTTCCCATCTCGGCGGTGATTTCGCACCGCAATTTTGGTCTCTTCGCCCATTTTTTTAATCAACTTGACCATCTCTTTTCGGCGTTCTTCCGTCAGAAGTGGCAAGGGGATTCGAACCACTTTACCATCGCACTGGGGTGTCAAACCCAAATTTGCAGCTAAAATCGCTTTCTCAATGGCACCCATCACTCCGGCCTCCCAAGGAGAAACCTGGATCGTTCTGGCATCAGGAGTCGTCACATTTGCCACCTGATTCAGCGGAACGCTGGAGCCATAATAGTCGACATGGACAGTATCAACGAGTGCCACAGAAGCTCGGCCGGTGCGCACTCTAGCCAAATCTGCCTTAAGAGACTGAATATTTTTGTCCATGCCCTGTATCATTGTGCCCATCACGATGTCTATCACTGCCTTTGACATGATCTCCTCCTTCGAATTAATAGAATCACTTAACCAGCGTTCCCACCGCTTTTCCGTCGACAACATCCCCGAGAGCGCCTTTTTGATTCAAATCAAATACAATGATAGGGAGTTGATTATCCATACACAGTGAAATCGCGGTGGAATCCATGACTTTCAGTCCCCGCTTTAAGACTTCGATATAAGACACCTCATCAAACCGTTGAGCATCTTGATTCAAATGAGGATCCGAATCATAAATTCCATCGACTCGAGTGGCCTTCAATACAACTTCCGATCCGACTTCCATAGCACGCAAAGCGGCAGTCGTATCCGTCGTAAAGTAGGGATTCCCCGTACCTGCGCCAAAAATAACAACCCGCCCTTTTTCCAAATGGCGAATCGCTCGTCTCCGAACATAGGGCTCAGCTAATTCTTGCATTTCAATCGCAGACTGAACCCGAGTATGTACCCCTTCATGTTCGAGGGCATCCTGAAGGGCAAGGCAATTCAATACAGTAGCAAGCATTCCCATGTAGTCAGCAGAAGCTCGATCCATTCCTTGAGTAGCGCCTTTGATACCCCGGAAAATATTACCTCCACCCACCACAATTCCAATTTGAATTCCTTTTTGGTGGATGGAATTAATTTCAGAGGCTAATATCTTCAGGACATCCGTGTCGATTCCATACCCTAGCTGGCCGGCCAGTGCTTCTCCAGAAAGCTTCAGCAAAATGCGCTTGTAAGGCTCACTTCTACGATCCCCAGCAGAAGGTCCTTCAAGAACTTTGTCAGGACTTACTTCGGGTACCACCATCACAGCTCCTCACGCGCACCCTTGAATTCAGTGCGATACCTCTGACTCAGTGCCTGAAGATTGCAATAGGCCCTCGCCCAAAGCATACCGTGTAAAACGCCGAATCGTTATATTTTCTCCCAAAGTAGCAATCGTCTCTTTTAAGAGCTGTTCGATTGTTTTATTCGGATCCTTAACGAAGAGTTGATGCAGTAAGCAGTTGTCCTCGAAGTATTTCTTGAGTTTTCCTTCAGCAATTTTTTCCAAAACTGCTGCTGGCTTACCCGAAGCCTGCATCTGCGCAACTGCAATTTCCTTTTCCTTCGTCATGATTTCAGCAGGAACCTCAGTTGAAAGGACCCATTGCGGATTAGCGGCAGCAATGTGCATGGCTACATCCTTCACAAACTGGCGAAACTGCTCGGTCCGAGCCACAAAGTCGGTCTCACAATTTACCTCAAGCAATACGCCCACTTTTCCTTCACCATGGATATAGGAAATGACTGAGCCTTCCTTAGTGAGGCGGCCGGCTTTTTTAGAGGCCGAAGCAATCCCCTTTTTTCGAAGGTACTCAACTGCTTTCTCGAAATCGCCCGAGGTTTCAGATAGCGCTTTTTTGCAATCCATCATCCCGGCGCCTGTCTTTTCTCGGAGCTCTTTGACCATTGATGCTGATATTTCCATGGCCAAACTACTCTCCCTTGCCTATTTTCTTACTCTTTTTCGCACCTTTTTCCTGAGCGACAACCGGAGCAACGACTGCTTCGCCAGCAACAACCCCAGGAACAGGAGCAGCAGCAACCCCCGCGGCAGCTACTTCTTCTGCTGTCAGCTCAGCTTCAACTTCTTGAGCTTCGAGATCAGCCTCATCCACACCCTGAAGATCAATATCTCCTTCAAACCGAGATACCTTCTTCTCTGTATCCAAATCTTCTTTAGCAGCAAAATCTGCATTTTCTTGAGCGCGGAGTTTTTCTTGGAAAACTTTTGCCCCTTCAATGCAGCTATCGGCCACTAAGCGAGCAAAAAGTCGAATACTTCGGATGGCATCATCATTTCCAGGAATCACGTAAGTAATATTCGATGGATCACAGTTCGTATCTACGACTGCAATCGTAGGAATGCCTAATTTTTTTGCTTCTTTTACAGCGATGTGCTCTTTTTCTGTGTCTACGACAAAGATAGCGCCAGGAAGCTTCTTCATGTCCTGAATGCCGCCCAATGATCTTTTCAAATTATCCAATTCTCGATCATATCGAGATTGTTCTTTTTTAGGAGTCTGATCCCATTCAGCCGATGTTTTCAGTGCTTCCAATTTCTTAAGGCGATCAATCGATGCCTTCACTGTTTGGTAGTTCGTCAACATTCCACCCAGCCAGCGATTGGTGACGTAATACATCCCTGCACGTTTCGCTTCTTCTTCGATGACATCTTTGGCTTGCTTTTTCGTGCCCACGAAAAGAACTTTTTTCCCCTCAGATGCAACTTGAGTTGCAAAAGCACAGGCAGCCCGAGTTTGATCGACCGTCTTTTGGAGATCAATAATATAGATCCCATTGCGAGCGCCAAAAACATAAGGCTTCATTTTAGGATTCCAGCGGCGGGTTTGATGGCCGAAATGAACACCCGACTCCAAAAGTTCACGCATAGTCACTGCAGGCATGAAATACTCCTCAATCTAATTCTAAAGCGGAAGACATATACAGCGCGATTGCGCAGAAAGACTTACCGCGGTTTATGAAGTTGAAATTCTTTTCCAGAAACCATTTCTGTCAAGAAAATAAACCTCCCTCCACCCCGTATGACCGAATTCAACTGATGTTGACTGGAACCACGTTTATTCGGGGTGTGCGTAATCAGATTTCTTTTACCTTAAAGATAGGGGCACATTCAACAGGAATTCACAAGTCCTTAGATTTCACCTGCCAGTGTCACAGAAACACTCCTCCCCATGGGATACCCTCGAACCCTCTCGATGGTTCGATCCAACAAATTCTCAACTCGTACAGCCAATCTCAGCCCTGGGAGACCAGTAAACTGAAAACCCGTATCTAAGGTAAAATATCCAGGCAGACTTTCGCCTTTCACTGCGCTTGTCACCTGAGAACTTGAAAACCGGGCAACAGCGGTCCACTCCCACTGCCTTTTTTCATGAGAATCATGTACATTGATACCCGCCAAGCCAAGAAAGTTCGGGACATACGGAAAGTCATAACCCGTTAGAATAAGTCGTGACTTCGAAGCCGTTGCTGAAAAAGTACCCTCCATTTGAGGCATCAAATGAACAACACCCGTACCTGTCAGCGCAAAAATAAAAGCATCATTCAAATTATTTACCGTCGCTCCCGTATACACCCTCGCATTTTGCTTCAATTGAACATATGCTTGAGCGTTTCCTTCAACTTTTTGCCCTCTCCTCTCTGCACCGACCTGCCCGGTCCAATCAGTCTCAGTTTGCAGATCGGGATTCCCGACAAAATCAACAAAAGTAGCAAAACGATCGAGCAAAGTGGGAGTCCTCCTCGAGAAACTCGCCCGACCAAAAAGAGCTTGAGATACCTGAGCCCCATTTCCCCACTCGGATCGAACCCCAAGACTTCCCTCAGGGAGAAATCCATAATTTGTCACCCAAATCCCCTGGAAAGTTGGAACTACCATGGCCCCACCCCACTCCATTTCGCGGGAGACCTGTAAATTACCTACATTCTGAAGAGGGGTCTGAAAGCTCGAATCACTTGCCCCATAAGTAGATTGAGAACGATAAGCGACCTGCCGACTACTGACCCCAACCTTCCACACATCGAAAAGATAGACAGTCTGCAAGCTCCATTGCTGGAAGTAACTTTGAGACCGACTCCCTCCCATGGAAGGATCTTGATACCCCAAGAACCCCCAATCATAAACAAGACTGGTCTTCAGAAGACTCCGATGGGTGACTCTAAAATCATTTTGAATCACAGGTACAAACCGAATATTGCGAGTCCTCGCAAGCGGCGTTGGAGCATCACTTGAACCCAACGTTTGAACATCCAAATCCGTCCCCAAAAGATGCAAAGACCCTCGGTACCTCTCCCCTCCCCAGCGGCTACTGAGACTCCCACTAGGCCCAACTGCATTGCCCGTACTATAACCCGCCAAAACAGCAACCCGATTCAGATCCTCACTCTCTTCAAAAGCACGATCCCCGCTCCTGATTGCAGCAGACACCTGATAAACGCCCAACGAAGAAGAAAAGACAACAGCTCGCCCCCCAAAGCCGGACTGAGTCAATGCTGCCGATGTCCACGGCACAAGACTCAACGTTCCTGTTGAAGCCGTCTGATTCAAAGCATTCAAAGCCGGCCCCAGCTGAAAGCGATAACCAGCCCAAAGAAATTGAGGAAAAACAGAAAGATCAAAACCACCCCCCTGGGGAGGGTTGACGGATACCCCGAGAACTTGCACATCCACATCTTCAGAAGAAAATCCAAATCCCCTGATTTGGGCCAATTGACCTGCCCGCCCATAATCTGTAATAGGGATCGCCATCTGATTCTGGAGTGAGTTTTGAATGGATCCAGCACCAGAACTCAAGCTCGTCCCCCCACTTAAAGGAGAAACAATAGGATCTTCAATCAAAACCTCCCCTGGGGTACCTTCCTTGATAATAGGAGCTAAATAAAACTCTTCAGCTCCAGAAAGAGGGCAAAAACAAAAAGAAAGAGGTACGAATAACCACGGAAACTTCATCAAAATCATTTTCTACTGAGTTCCATACTAAAAAAACATCTAATCAGGAAATTGGAACGAATTTTCGATAGATAGAATTTTTTCGCCATACGAATCCTTCCGCATAAAATAGGGGTTCTGCTTTTAAAATAACGATTGTGATCCTGATCTGCATCGAATAGGAGGGCCGTCAAATCATGAATCACCCGAACCTTCTTAAGTATGCATGGTACTCTCATTAACCTCTTCCTCTGCTTCAGGAAGCCCTACTCTTTCTAGGAGCTATGTGATGTCATTTATAGATATCTACAAATTCTTAATGGTATTTTCTACGATTTATTTGTCACGTCAGCAGTCATGCCCTGGATTCGAAACTGGGAACCTCAATTTTCTGATCATCATTTTTTCGATAATAGAGTACCTTCGTCCTAGATGGATCCTTTCGTGAATCAGCTTGTTAATCAATCTATCAGCCAATTTGACCCTCCACAGATCTCGCAATTGATCTTGGAACCCGGCTTTTCATTTGGAGGGCTGCTTCACCAAGCGATTTCTAAAGAGATCCCTGGGGCAAGCTCAATTTCCGTTCCCATCTCCGCCCCTGGATCGGATCGCTTTTGGATGCTTGAGGCAATTCGCGAATCCATGAGCGGTATTGGCATTACCCATCCGAATCCTGCCGTAGGGTGTATTCTGGTCGACTCCCAAGGTCATGAGATTTCACGGGGGGCCACCCAAGCTTACAAAGGGCACCATGCAGAACGGGTCGCTTTTGAGCGAGTCACACGCTCCGAAAGTTTAGCCGGTGCAACTGCCTACGTGACGCTTGAACCTTGCACCCATCAAGGACATCAGCCCGCCTGCGTGGATCTTTTCTTCACTCCCACAGGCTCACAAATTCAACGAATTGTGATTGCTTCAGCAGATCCCCATCCCCAGGTCAATGGAGAAGGGATTCGAAGATTGCGAAGCGCAGGTAAAAAGGTCGAAATAGGAGTGCTCGGCCCAGAAGCAACTGCATGGAATTTTCCATTTTTTGCTTCGCAAAAGCTCAAACGCCCAGCAGTCATTTTAAAGTGGGCACAAACCCTTGACGGCCAAATGGCAGATGATTTAGGTCAGTCCCAATGGATTTCTGGCCTGATTTCCCGATCCTATTCACACTGGTTAAGGCAACATTACGACGCAATTTTGGTAGGAGCCAAAACGATGCTCTCTGATCTCCCAAAACTCAATGCAAGAGATTGCGCCCGTCCTCATCAAGGCAAACCCTTGCCCATCCTTTTTGACCCACACGGATTGTGCCTACAGGCAGACGAAACCGTTCAGGCCACGCTCAAAGAAAAAACATTCCTAAAAGATCAACCTTCAGTTTTTGTAACCCATGAAACACTCCTGAGAAAATATGGGCCCGCTTGGATAGGTGACCTCGAAAAAGTACTCATCGTACCTCTCAAAAGTAAGCTCACCAGCAACCGTCCAAGATCTGAACGGAGTCCTGGCCGGAGTCCCAACCCTAACCCTGAGATGATTCCTGAGTTGATCTCACTTTTATCCACCGAACGTTTCACAAGCCAACTCGGTCGCCCCCTTCAAAGCCTCATGGTCGAAGGAGGCCCCTCCACGCACACTGCTTTTTTGAAGGCCAATTACGCTGATCTTTTAACCCTTTTCATCGCCCCGATTCTTACGGGCGGTAAGCAAAATAGAATTGCCCTGCATGAGAGCCTACAAAAGGATAGACGCTTCCACACAGCCTCTAGTTCAAGGCTCGGTCCAGATTTACTCATGGAGATGGTCTCTCAAGAACTTTAGGGGAAGTGTGGGAAATGAAAAATGCAGTCACCGTTCTAGCCAGTTCAGCATGTCTCACAGCGCTTCTTCTGAACATGGACTTCAACTTTCTCGAAGCTAATCTCTACGATCTGCGTATTTCACGAGGAATCCAAAGCCAATCAGACCCCAATATTGTACTCATTGCCCTAAACGATGCAACGACTAAAGAACTCGATGAATTTGCGCCCTTGCCGTTAAACTACCACGTGAAGTTATTGGAGCGCTTAGCCGGCCTACAAACTCGAGCTGTCGGCTACCTGATTGATATGAATCATGTGAATCAAACTCATCCTGAACTATTTAGCAGCCATTGGGCAAATCGCTTTATCAGGGCCACTCAGAGGCTTGAAGCTCAAAATACACCGTTCCTCCTTGGCACTCCGTTTGAGGTGACCGGAGAAATTCTTCCACCCAGGCCTCTGAACACCCTTCCACACTCAGTCGCTGTGATCCATAAAGATGGGAATGTCTTCTCAGAGGATAAAATTACTCGTCGAGCCCTACTCACGCTCTACGACAGACCCTCCTTCCATCTGGAAATGGCCAAAAAATTAAATAAACTCCCACCAAAAAAACTCCCACCCGGAAGCTTTTACGTCCCTGAAATCGATGGTACCTACTTCTTTTTTAGATATCATGGAAATACAGCACTCCTCCCTCGTCAACGTCAATCCGATGAGCCATACCAGCAATACTCATTCGTCGACGTTATCAAAAACCGTCTCCCTCCTGATGCACTCAGAAATAAAATTGTTCTTGTAGGGACCCTGTCCAGCGATGACTCTTCCGATTTTGCCTATACACCCTATTCAAAATCTCCCTTTGCGAATCCAAAACTCATCGTTCATGCGAACATACTGGACTCTATTATTCAAAATGACGGCATTGTCAGAGTACCGCGAAGCATGAACTGGCTTGCTACATTTATTGTTACTACTACGGTCCTTTGGTGGATCATGACTTCCACCCCTCTCTATGGAGTCTTTGCAAGCTTGAGTTTGGCTCTGGGATTTACCCTCATTAGCCAGATTTTATTTCAAATTAAAGGTCTCTGGATCAGGGAAAGCCAACCCCTTAT